>WQRL01000048.1 GCA_009786775.1 Oscillospiraceae bacterium | reverse complement strand
AATTAAATCAAATCAAGCACGGAGTCTTTTGGCGGCACTTGCCACGGTTCTGATGTGGTCGTCGGCGTTTCCCGTCACAAGATTTCTGCTGGGTTATTATAGCCCGGGCGCTATTATGGTACTTCGGTTTATCGTGGCCTGCGTAATTCTCATCGTTATAGGGGTAGTTAAAAAAATAAGGCTCCCTGAAAAGAAGGATCTTCCGGTATTTCTGGCTATGGGCATCTTTGGCGTGTTTGCTTATAACTTCCTGTTTAACACGGGCACAATTTACGTCGTGTCAGGAGTAAGCAGCTTCATTGTGGCCTCCGCCCCTGTTTTTACTCTCATTTTGGCGCGGCTTCTGCTCAAAGAAGTTGTAAGGCCTGCCGTTTGGTTAGGTGTGGCCGTGAGCTTCACGGGGCTTATGGTGGTGATGTTCAGCCAGACTCAGGGGCTGGCTTTGAATGTCGGCGTGCTCATGTTAGTTGGCGCGGCGATATCAGGCAGCGTATTAAACATAACACAGCGTGTATTGGTCAGAAAATATACCGCCCTTGAATGCACTACCTACGGGATAATTGTAGGCACCATATTCATGTTTATCTATCTTCCCGGCGCAATTACCGAACTGGCGCAGTCCACCGTCCCTGCCAATCTCGCCATAATTTTCATGGCGGTTTTTCCCGCTGTCCTAGCTTATATTTCCTGGGGATATGCCCTTTCCAAGGCTGAGAAAACCACACATGTCACGGTGTTTTTGTACCTTGTGCCATTTCTCTCATCAATCATCGGCTTCATCTGGCTCGGCGAAACCTTCTCTCTCTGGGCTCTGCTAGGCGGGGTAGTAATCATCACAGGAATGATAATATCAAATGTCATAGGGCGCACCAAGCAGAAGTGAGCACTGCCGCCCAGCGCAGCCTGCGCCCGTTCACTGCCTGCGCCACTAGCACCTCTACATCTCCCTTGTTACATTGTGAACCCACTTTCCGCTTCTTACCCGTAGGAAGAGGATGGTGGTTTTTACTATGTCCTCAACAATCAGTGCCGAATATACAAATACAATCCCCAAATCCAGAATCAACCCCGCCGTAGCGGCGATTGGCAATGCCACCAAGTATAGTGTCCCTACATCAATAATCATAAACCTTCTCACGTCGCCGCCGCCCCGAAGGGCTCCTATGCCCAATGTGACACCCATAGCCCGCAGAGGCAGTGTAATAGCGTATACGGTGAGCATTACTGCCACAGCACTCCCCGCCTGCGCCGAAAGCTGGTCGTATAGGGGAAGGACTACAGGCTCAAGGAGCGTGAAGCGAAACAGCAGCAGAAGTCCCGCCGAAACTATGCCGAACAGCAGCCCTAAAGGAGCCAAGGTTCTTATGTAGCTCTTCGCCTGCTCCGGACGCCCGGCGCCTATTTCCCTGCCGATTATAACCGCCGTGGCGCCGCCGCAGGCAAACATGGACACCGCAAACAATCTCTCCAAATTACTTGAGATGGCAAATGCCGCGAGTATTTCTTGCGCCCCTGCCATATGGCCGAAAATAAGCGGGAACATCATAGCCCCCACGCCCCAGAGGGCTTCGTTTAGCAGCACCGGAAGAGAGTTTTTCATAAAGTCCTTGAAAATTTGAATACCGGGCATTAGCAGAAGGCGCAGCTTTATGCGCAGCCTGCTGTTTGTAAATGCGTGGACTAATACAATCGCGACTTCCAATGAGCGGGCCGAGAGGGTTGAAATAGCCGCCCCTTGTATGCCCAAGGCCGGAAACCCCAGGTTTCCGAAGATTAAAACCCAGTTCCAGAACACGCTGAAACATGACGAAACCGCCAAAACAATCATTCCAAGGCGCGGGTTTTCAATACTTCGGTGACAGGCGAAGTATAGCAGGCTTATTGAGCTTAGTACCATGGAGAACGCCGTTATTCTCGAATAAGGCGCAGCAATATCTACCAAGTGAGTTTCAGGTGTGAACAGCCCCAATATGTATGTCGGGAAAAAATACATTATAAGGGCACATGTGAGCGTGACGGCCACCACCACATAGAGCCCTACCCCCATGACACGGTTTATCACTGTAAGGTTCTTCTTGCCCCAGTACTGAGCCACGAGAATACTAGTCCCGCTCTGAACGCCAAAGGCGAATATAAGGACAATGAACAAAGGCGCCAAAGCAATCGGCATAGCCGCTAAGTATTGCTCACCCAAAGTGCCGACCATAAATGCGTCGGCAAGTGAAACTGTTTGAGTTATTAAGTTTTGCAGCACCATGGGAACCATAAGGGCAAATACATTACGGTAAAAATCCCCCGGCTGCTTAAAGAGGCTTAGCATTTTCATCATTTCGACTTTCTACTGTGGTTTAGAGCTCCCCAGCTTCCCATTTTTCCAAAAATTCTGCTACCTGAACAAGCCCAGGGCTTTCAGCATTTCTCACATAATACCCCGAAGTGGCCACGCCGAGCGTCAGAGCCTCCTCAGGACTGAAATCCAAGGCCAGTGCAAGGCAGAAACCCGCATTGAAGTTATCCCCTGCCCCTGTTGTCAGCTTGGGCTTTTCGCAGTATGGGCCTTCCACTGTATAATAACCCTCACCCATGGCGCAGCAGGCACTTCGGGTGGGGTGTACGGCGGCACAAAATATTCCCATCCCGCTGCAAATCCCCCGGGTCACAGCCTCAAGCCTTTCCCCGTCTGTTGCCCTCTCACCTATAGGCACCCCCAGCACCTTCGCAATTTGGAATGCCTCCTTGCCGTTAAGCCCTAAAACGACACGGAATTTTTCTTCAAAGCGGCTTATAAGCCCCATTGCATGCTTTATATCCGAGTCAGTGCGTTTCTCAGGGTCTGCCAAATCAAAAAACGCCAGTGGCTTTACATCGCGGGATTCAACATGTGGAAATACCTCTTCTAGCATACCTTCCCAAATCGCACTCATGTGCGGCATCATAACCCAGTTCTCCATGCCCAGCAGCTGACAAGCGTTTATCTTATCTGCAATGCCCTTCGCCCCTCCCATGGCATCCTTCATGACACCCCATGTAAGGTCACGCAAGTAGGCATGCTTGCCGATTATTATTTTGCCATCGCCAAATTCACAGGCATCGGACAATCCCGGGTTACACAGGCTATATACAGCCTTGGCCTTTTCCACCAGCGGCATAAAAACAGAGTGAATCTCAGGTTTTCCCAAAGCTCCGAAATAGGTCAGGTTCACCCCATACTCCAGCAGGGCATTTGCTAAGATTGGCCCATTCCCTCCGAGCTTCTCATAAAGGGGCACCATCTCAACATTTGTACTAAGCCCCGCTGCGCGGCTAATGCGACCGCCGAACTCAGATATGGTGCTAATAGGGGTGAAATTAGCGTAACCATAACGCTTGTCCACCACTTGGACGACCGAATCCACAAATCCATCCAAACCTATAATCATGTCTAAACGGACATCCTTCTTCGATCGCAATTTATTTGAAATTGTTCTCATTTCAACCATCTGCTAATAATCACTCCTTCCGAACTTTCCAATCCTCTCAGACCTTCCGACTCTCCGAACTTCCCGAATTCTCCGTCCCTCTGAACTGTCAGCTTTCCGAACTTCAGGTCTTCCAATCCTCCGAGCTTTCGGCCCTCCAAAAAACTCGGATAAAAACATCAAAAACAGCCTTCATCAAAACGGTTTTTGTACATTATTTACCGCCTTACCAGTGGCGTAAACAGTGCATTTTATTTATTAAATTCATTAATACAATCTAGCATATATGCTGTGGCTAGTCAACTTAACCGCTTTGAGCCTATCTGCACATTTGACTTTAACTTCCTATTCTGTTATATTTGGGAAGTTAGTGTCAAATCACAGAAATCCCTTCACCTATCTTGCGGCATTTTTTCTGCGCCTGACGCCGCAAAAACTACCCCAGCTCCCCAATCTCTGCACCGCGATTTCTGAAATTTAACACTAGAAGCCACTAGAAACCGTTAATTTTAGGAGGATATTATTCAATGAAAAAATTCATTACACTGACTTTGTGTGTGCTTCTATGCGCCGTAGCTTTCGCAGGCTGCGCTGACCAGCCCGCAGTGCCAACCACAACTGCACCGCCTGAAGCCCCTGCGGAAACCGCCCCTCCGCCTGAGCCTCAGCCTGAGCCCGAACCGCAGCCACAGGAATACACAGACCCGCTGCCCGAGACAATTCCTGGTACGATTTACTTAGAAGATGGCGGAGTTATGAGATTTGAACTATATCCACACATAGCACCGCAGTCTGTTTTTAACTTCATATACCTTGCACGCCAAGGCTTCTATGATGGACTCGGATTCCACCGCATCCTTGAAAACTTTATGGCTCAAGGCGGATGCCCACAGGGTACGGGCGGAGGCAATCCCGGCTATGCAATTTTCGGTGAATTTTCCGATAACGGCTTTGAAAACAATCTCTTGCACACTAGAGGCGTACTGTCAATGGCCAGGGCGACTGATTACAACTCAGCAGGCTCGCAGTTCTTCATAATGTTTGGCACCTCTGCCTTCCTAGACGGCGGGTACGCTGCGTTTGGCCTTATAACAGAGGGTCTGGACGTGGTGGATAGCTTAGAAGCGACACCCAACGCAGGACGGGCTGGAAACGGCTTCGTGGAGCCTGAGGACAGGCCTATAATCCGCACAATAACAATCGACAGCGACGTGGTTGTGCCCCTGCCTGACAAGCTGCCTAGGCCATAACCATAAAATAAATAATAAAAATCAAAAAACCAAGCAGTGGACTTTGATAATCCGCTGCTTGGCTTCTTTTTGTTTAAGACTACACTAATTCGATAACAGCCATCTCTGCGCCGTCGCCACGGCGTGGGCCGATGCGTGTGATGCGGGTGTAGCCGCCATTGCGCTCAGCATAGCCGGGTGCAATTTCGTCAAACACTTTAGAAACAACATCCCTGCGTGTCATGAAGGACAGCGCCTGGCGTTTTGAAGCTAGAGTGTTCTTCTTGCCGAGAGTAATCATTTTCTGAGCAAGCGGAGCTATTTCCTTACAACGTGTTACCGTCGTTTCCATTCTGCCATTGTCGAGAAAGTCGGTAACCATTTGTTTCAGCATAGCCATGCGCTGATCAGTAGGTCTTCCAAGTTTACGAGTTCCGGGCATTTCTTCTTCCCCTCCTTAGTTTTCCTCGCTCTGAAGGGTAAGCCCCATCATTGCCAGTTTGTGAATAACTTCTTCAAGCGATTTGCGTCCAAGGTTTCTGACCTTGATCATCTC
This sequence comes from Oscillospiraceae bacterium, assembly GCA_009786775.1. Taxonomy (GTDB): domain Bacteria; phylum Bacillota; class Clostridia; order Oscillospirales; family Oscillospiraceae; genus WRMH01. The sequence continues at coordinate 3,861 of WQRL01000048.1, read as the reverse complement.
GTCTTCGGTCTTTGAGATGAGATCTTCTACGGTGTTGATATTAGCCCTTTTGAGGCAGTTGAAGCTCCGGACACTAAGGTCAAGTTCTTCAATTGTCATCTCAAGCACCTTATCTCTTTGCGTTTCAGCCTTCTCTACAACCGTTGACCTCTCGCTAATGGTGTCTGATAAATCGGTGAACAGCGTGAAGTGGTCACAAAGTATCTTTGCGCCGAGCGATACGGCATCCCTCGCTGTTATGGTCTTGTCCGTCCACACCTCAATGGTCAGTTTGTCAAAGTCTGTGACGTTACCGACACGGGTATTTTCTACGGTGTAGTTAACTTTGTGGACTGGAGTATATATGGAGTCAATCGGAATCACGCCGATTATCGGCTGCTGGAGCTTGTTTCGCTCCGCTGACATATATCCGCGTCCGTGGTCTATCGTAAGTTCCATGCTCAAGCTGGCATCAGCACTGAGTGTGGCAATATGGAGTTCGGGGTTTAGTATCTCTACTTCGCCGTCGGCCTTGATGTCGCCGGCAGTCACTACGCCCTCTCCGGAAGCCTCAATATATACAGTCTTAGTTCTCTGGGTATGGAGCCTCGCCACGATGCCTTTGATATTAAGAATTATTTCCGTTACATCTTCTTTTATGCCCTGAATCGTTGAAAATTCATGCTGTATCCCGGCAATTTTTACCGTGGTGACCGCTGTTCCCGGAAGTGACGACAGTAGAATTCTGCGAAGGGAGTTGCCTAGGGTCGTGCCGTAACCGCGCTCAAGCGGCTCTACAACATACTTTCCGTAGGACTCGTCCTCTGGCGTTTCTATGCATTCGATGCGAGGTCTTTCAATCTCTACCATTTAGTACCCTCCTTCGTTTTGGTGCGCAATGCGCCCTGTGATTGTTGCCCTTGGGTTTGAGATATGAGGGTTGAAGCCCAATTCATAAGGGCCTCAATTATTTAGAGTAGAGCTCAACAATGAGCTGCTCTTCTATCGGCATGTCGATATCTTCCCTCGATGGTACGCCCGTTACTTTGGCAACAAGGGCATTTGCATCATAGTCTAGCCACCTAGGCGGCTGCCTAAACGAATTTGCCTCGATAACCGACTTAATTTTGTCAAGGTTCCGGCTTTTTTCACCGATGGAAATAATCATGCCGGGTTTGACAAGAAATGAAGGAATATTGACTCTTTTTCCGTTCACCATGAAGTGCCCGTGCAGTACAAGTTGCCTTGCTTCTGCGCGGCTCATTGCGAAACCAAGCCTGTAGATGGTGTTATCCAGGCGGGTTTCAAGGATAGAGAGAAGGTTTTCACCTGTCTTGCCTTTTCTTTTAAGAGCCATTCCGAAATAGCCACGGAATTGCTTCTCAAGCACTCCGTAATATCTCTTAGCCTTTTGCTTCTCACGAAGTTGGGTACCGTATTCCGACGCTTTGGTGCGGCCTTGTCCATGTTGTCCCGGTGGGTATGGACGGCGGTCGGCTGCGCATTTATCTGTGTAGCATCTGTCGCCCTTGAGGAAGAGCTTCTGCCCTTCTCTGCGGCAAAGGCGGCATACTGCATCTGTATATCTTGCCATATTTCGCTCCTCCTATACTCTACGCCTTTTAGGCGGACGGCATCCGTTGTGCGGGATTGGAGTCACATCTTTAATCATTGTGACTTCCAGGCCTGCTGACTGAAGCGCCCTGATAGCTGCTTCACGTCCGGAACCGGGGCCTTTGACAAAGACTTCTACGGTCTTCAGACCATGCTCCATAGCAGCCTTAGCTGCCGTCTCTGCTGCTGTCTGAGCTGCAAAGGGAGTCGATTTTCTGCTGCCGCGGAAACCCATGCCGCCTGAGGATGCCCAGGAGATAGCGTTGCCGTGAACGTCAGTAACCGTTACCATTGTGTTATTGAAAGAGGACCTGATATGCACCGCGCCCTTCTCAATATTTTTCCGTTCGCGACGTCTGGTTCTTGTCTTTTTGCCTTTGGGTGCTGCCATTACTTGCTCCCTCCCTTACTTCTTCTTGTTAGCAATCGTGCGTTTTGGTCCCTTGCGGGTACGCGCGTTTGTCTTGCTGCGCTGGCCACGCACGGGAAGACCGCGTCTATGGCGCAGCCCGCGGTAACTGCCTATCTCAGTGAGGCGTTTGATATCAAGCGCTACCGTGCGTCTTAGGTCGCCCTCGACCATATAGTTTTTGTCAATGCATTCACGGAGAGCAGACTCTTCTACTTCCGTGAGGTTTTTAACCCTCGTGTTCGGGTCAATGCCCGTGGTTTCAAGGATTTTCTTCGCGCTTGTCCTGCCTATTCCGAAGACATAGGTCAGAGCTATCTCGACTCGCTTGTCCTTAGGCAAGTCAACACCGGCGATACGTGCCATATTATGCAATCATCCTTCCTTATTTTATTAGCCTTGTCTTTGTTTGTGTTTTGGGTTGATGCAAATCACCATTACCCTGCCCTTGCGCTTAATGACTTTGCATTTTTCACACATTGGCTTAACTGATGGTCTTACTTTCATTAGTTTAACCTCCTATTTGCTGCGCCAAGTGATTCTGCCGCGGGTTAGGTCATATGGGGACATCTGAACTGTAACCTTGTCTCCGGGGAGAATCCTTATAAAATTCATTCGGAGCTTACCCGAGATATGCGCCAGAATCGTGTGCCCGTTCCCTATGTCCACATGGAACATTGTGTTCGGGAGCGAATCGACTACTATTCCCTCCAGCTCGATCATATCGTCCTTCGCCATTTCACATACCTCCTTGCTCTCCGTGGGTCACATTTATTAGTGCCCGTCTTATTTCGCTGTTCGTGATTTTTTCACCTTCAATTAATTTGTCCGCTACCGGGCCTGCAATTGAGGATTCGACCTTAACATGCTTGTTCTTCTTTCGTTTAGGCTTCTCAACTCTGCGTCCCTTCCCGTCAGCCAGAAGTGAATATTCATCCTCCGTGCCGACTACCAGAAAACGCTTTCCTGCATCCCGTCCGTTTAGCGGGATTACTACATCCGCTTTTTCGATTCTCATGATGCTTCCTCTGTGGCGGTGAGTATCTCAGGCTCGCCGCAGGTGATTAGGATTGTATTTTCATAATGTGCTGATCTAGCAAGGTCAGCAGTTACAACAGTCCATCCATCGCCGAGCACCTTGACTGCCGCATCCCCTATGTTTACCATCGGCTCGATCGCAAGAGTCATGCCGGGTACTAGCCTAGGGTCGGCTCTTCTTCTGGGTTTTTCTACAAAGTTCGGAACTTCGGGATCCTCGTGGAGCTTAGAGCCCACTCCGTGTCCCACATATTTCCTGACAACCGAGAAGCTGTTTTCTTCAGCATAACTCTGAATTGCCCGTGATATGTCTGACACCCTATATCCGGCCTTTGCGAATTTGAGCCCTTCGTAAAAGCACTGCTCGGTAACTTCTACGAGTTTTTGGGTTAGCGGGCTGACATCCCCTACGGTAAATGTTGCGGCGCAGTCGCCGATATATCCGTCCTTGGTGGCACCGATGTCGATGCTCACGATGTCTCCGCTTTGAAGTTTCCTAGATGACGGAATCCCATGAATAACCTCTTCGTTTACTGAGATACAAATGCTCGCGGGATAACCGCTATAACCTAGGAATGTGGGCACAGCTCCCTGAGAGATAATGAAGTCGTGCACTCTTTTATTTATACTATGGGTTGTTACGCCTTCCGTTACCATTTTCCCGGCCAGAGACCGGGCTGCCGCGGCAATTTTACCGGCACGGCGCATCAGCTGGACTTCTTTTTCTGATTTGATCTTAATCATGTTCAAGACCTAGGATTGCGAATATTTTTTTCGCTGTTTCTTCTATACTACAGTTGGCATCAACTACTATGAGCTTG
>WQRL01000047.1 GCA_009786775.1 Oscillospiraceae bacterium | reverse complement strand
AACTGCGATGAAGTAGATTGCGACTGCGGTGCGGTGTGCGATTGCGCCGGTGACGGCGATTGCTGTGACCCTCGTGTGCCTGGCCCATGCGGAAACTATCCGTGCACATGCACTGTAGGCTCGGAGCCGGGCGGAACACCCGGTTCGCCACCAGGTTCCGACGGATCAGGACAAACACCTGCTCCACCACCAGGTCCACCACCAGGCCCCGGCGGGCCGAGTCAGCCACCCGCACTGCCCCCAGGCCACGGCGGACCGAGTCAGCCCCCTTCTCCACCACCAGGCTCCGGCGGACCGGGACAAAGTTCGGCTTCCCCGTCAACTCCAAGAGAACCGGCAGTTACACCGCCGTCAATTGAAGTTGACAAGGATGAAGATGGCAGCATTAACGTCAACCGCCCAGGTACTGGATGGTGGTACGAAGAAGATGATGATAACAACATTATTATCACTTTGCCGGGAGTGGGTGAAGATGAAGAAATCACAGTAAACCTGCCGGAAGGGTGGGAATATGATATAAGAATCGACGCAGATGACAACGTAATTGTTATATTAAGACGCCTTCCTTCCGTAAGCGCAATTTTCACAGAATATCACAATGCCTTTCTTATTGGTGACCCTGGCGGGCTAATCAGGCCGGACGAAAGCATTACCCGCGCAGAAGTTGTCACAATACTGTTCCGCCTTCTAAATGATGAATTTAGAGAGTCAGTATGGAGTCAACAAAACGACTTTACAGATGTTCATATAAGTAACTGGTTTAATAACGCAGTATCTACTATGACAAACGCCGGCATTGTTACAGGCAGTGGGCAGTTTAGGCCGAATGACGCAGTGACACGCGCAGAGTTTGCAGTTATGATAGGAAGATTCTTTAGAGAGTTTGAACCTGGTTCAATAACATTTACAGATGTCGAAGATACCGGGGCAGCAGATTACATCAATTTGATAGCGCAGATGGGCTGGGTTCAGGGCTCAGGCGATGGAACATTCAGTCCCGGCTCTAATATTACCCGCGCAGAAGCCGCAGCGGTAATAAACCGCATGCTGGGCAGAGTTCATGAGTCCGCAGATAGCCTGCTTTCAGGGCGCACACACTGGCCCGACACAGTAAGCACTGATGCTTGGTACTACCTGTACGTGCAGGAAGCGACCCATTCAACCCACTTCGAACGTCTTGAAAACGGAACCATAGTATGGACAGAAATCCTGCCCCATATTGACTGGACGGTACTTGAAAGGCAGCATTCAGTCCCAGGCATTATAGTAACTGCCAGGGCAATTCAAAGCGGGTATGCAGTTTCATAAAACCGGCCAATCAGCAAGTCTATCAATTAGCGAGCCTCGGCTTAATCAGCAAGCGCTGATTCAATAAGCCAATCAATATAATGGGTGATTTCAAGCAGAAACTTTCTGTTACCCAGTATAAATTATTGGAAAGAGAAGGTTTGCAAATTTAATCCTCACATATAAGAAAAAATATAAACAACAAAAGGCGATGCAGCGTATAAAGGAAAAATAACAAGGGTTTTGCAAAGCACATCAAGCTATTTGCACTCATCAGAGCAACGCCACTTGCTTGTTAAACCAACTTAAATATATTTTCACGGATTTTCTTGGCTTAGTCCGGTTAGTGTAAGTTTAGTTATTTAGTCAATTACAACGATAAACTAAAGCCCAAGGCACAGGGTTTTGTAGGATTCGGATAAATATGCAAAACCGCTGTGAAATTAAGTTATGATGCTTGAATTTCCGTGAAGATTATGATAACATTCACAAATCTCGAAAAGGAGACATGTGAGTATGATTATCATCAGCATAATTATTGTCATAATTAGCATTATTGCCGTCGTCGTGGGCAATGATGCCGGTTTGCGTTATGCTGAATAAGGGTGAAGGATTTCAGAAATCCCCTTGCAGTAGACGCTGCAAGGGGATTTTTAGCATACCGATGAAAAGATTGGAGTAAAACAGATGAAATTAAGCGGAGCGGAAATAGTAATCAGGCAGCTTGAAGCACATGGTGTAACGACTGTTTTCGGATATCCCGGCGGAGCCGTGCTTACCCTGTATGATGAGCTGTATAAAGCCTCAGACAGGATACACCATGTGCTTACAGCCCACGAACAGGGGGCGGCTCATGCGGCTGACGGATATGCCAGAGTCACAGGGAAAACAGGTGTAGTGATTGCCACAAGCGGGCCGGGCGCGACAAACCTGGTTACAGGTATAGCAAATGCGTATCTCGACAGTGTGCCGATGGTGGCTATAACCGGCAATGTTGCCGTGCCAATGCTTGGCCGCGACAGCTTTCAAGAGGTTAACATAGCCGGCATAACAAATTCCATAGTCAAGCATAACTATGTAGTAAGAGATATTGAAGAGCTTGAAGAAACATTGCGTGAAGCATTTTACATAGCAAGCAGTGGACGCTGCGGGCCGGTGCTAGTAGACATTCCGAAAAATATTCAATCGGAAAAATGCGAATATGCAGGCAAGAGCCCAATCCCGGCTACAAACACCCCCTGTGTTTTCGACATAGCGGAAATTGCAGATATTATAGCCCGGAGCGAGCGCCCGCTTATTTATGCCGGAGGCGGTGTTATCGCAAGCGGAGCACAGGACAAACTCCTGGAACTTTCGGAGAAACTTGCAGCACCCGTCGGCCTTAGCCTTATGGGCTTGGGCGCCCTTAGCAGTGATTACCCCCTCAACTTAGGCCTCAAAGGCATGCATGGCGGGTACGCATCGAACATGGCCGCAGCAGAGTGTGATTTGCTTATCGCTGCCGGCACGCGCTTTTCAGACAGGGCAACTGGCGACGTGGGCGAGTATGAGAAGAGCAAAACAATAATTCACATAGACATAGACAATGCCGAAATAAGCAAAAATGTTTCGTCAAACATAGAGATTTGCGGAGATGTAAAGGATGTCCTGACCCAGCTTATTCCGAAAGTACAGGCAAAGAGCCATGAAAAATGGACAACCCGCATAACTGAGCTTGTCAAGGAGCAAAAAAAGCAAGAGCAGGGATACGCGGTTCCGGAAGCGTTTTCTCCCAAGAACATAATTGAAGCCGTCTGTAATAATTTTGACGAAGATACCGTAGTGGCTACAGATGTGGGCCAGCATCAGATGTGGACGGCGCAGTATTACAAGCTCCGCAAGCCGCGCACTTTGCTGACCTCAGGGGGGCTGGGCGCCATGGGATATGGGCTCGGAGCGGCCATCGGCGGCTGCTTTGCAAGAAACAAGGGGCGGACGGTGCTCATAACAGGCGACGGCAGTTTCGGCATGAACCTCAACGAACTGGCCACCGCAGTTACAAATAAGCTGCCCATAGTCATAATCATACTAAATAATCAGACCTTGGGTCTGCCATATCAGTGGCAATCTATGTTTTATGAGCAGCGCTACTCCCAGAGCATAATGAACAGAAAAACCGATTTTGCCGCTTTGGCGCAAGCGTTTGGAGCTCGGGGGCATAGAATAGAGAATCTTAAGAGCCTTAAAGAGGTTCTTGAGAACCTATCTGACGGAATTCCAACAGTTATCGACTGCCCAATTGGCGGAGATGAGCTGGTACTGCCGATGATTCCGCCCGGGGGCTCGATCAAGGACATGGTTGTAGGGGGTTAATCAAATGGAAAAATTTACTGTAGAACTTTTGGTAGAAAACAAGTATGGCGTACTCAACCGGATAACCGCCCTCTACGCAAAGAGGGGATACAACATAGACAGCCTGTACGTCCACGCCACCGAGGATGCATCATTATCCAGAATGCTCATAACATCCACAGGCGACGACTACATACGGATTCAAATGGTGAAACAAATTAGTAAACTCTATGATGTAAGGCAAGTAATTTTAATGACAGAAGTTAAAATAAAGATTTAGAAAGACAGAAAGGAAATAATCATGGCCAAAATGTATTATAACGCAGACTGCAACATGGACGTACTAAAGGGCAAAATCGTGGCAATTATCGGCTACGGCTCGCAGGGTCACGCTCAGGCGCAAAATCTCAGGGAGAGCGGCATCAATGTAATTATCGGCCTATACGAAGGCTCCGCAAGCGCCGTTTCGGCCAAGGAGGCGGGCTTCACAGTGCTAAACACGGACGAGGCGGTGAAGAAGGCAGACCTGGTGATGATGCTGGTAAATGATGAGAAGATGAAAAGGATTTACGATGCAGGAGTAGCGCCAAATCTCAGAGCCGGCATGACTTTAGCCATGTCACACGGTTTTAACATACACTACGGCCAAATTGCTCCCCCTAAAGATGTAAATGTTATTATGATAGCGCCCAAAGGCCCCGGCCACACAGTCAGGAGCCAGTATGTGGAAGGCAAGGGAGTGCCATGCCTTATCGCAGTAGAAAATGATGCCACAGGGGATGCCAAGGAACTTGCCCTGGCCTATGCCTGCGGCGTGGGCGGCGGCAGAGCAGGGATTTTGGAAACCACATTCAAGGAAGAAACAGAAACAGACCTCTTCGGCGAGCAGAGCGTCCTGTGCGGTGGGGTAGTGGCACTGATGAAAGCCGGCTTTGAAACGCTTGTTGAAGCGGGCTACCAGCCAGAGAGCGCCTACTTTGAATGTGTCCATGAGATGAAGCTCATAATAGACCTGGTGGCGCAAGGAGGGCTTTCCTACATGCGCTATTCCATCAGCAATACAGCGGAATACGGCGACTACGAGGTGGGGGACCGGATAATTACTCAGCCGGTAAAAGATGAGATGAAGAGGGTTCTAGCCGAGATTCAGGACGGTACATTTGCAAGAAACTGGATAGCTGAACACGAGGCTGGAATGCCCACGTTTGAAAAGAGGCGCGGGGTAGAACAGGAGCTGCTTGTTGAAAAAGTAGGCGCGGAGCTGAGGGAAAAAATGAGCTGGGGAGAGCAAAATGAGAAGTAATGAGATGAAGGCGGGCATGGAAAATGCCCCTAAAAGGTCACTGCTCAAGGCGATGGGCTATGACGACAACCAGATTAACCGCCCGCTTATTGGCATTGTCAATTCTTTTAATGAAGTAGCCCCAGGGCATATGCACCTGCAATCCGTAGCCAGGGCTGTAAAAGACGGCGTGCTGTCGGCAGGCGGCACGCCGATGGAGTTTAACACAATCGGCGTCTGCGATGGCATAGCCATGGGGCACATAGGCATGAAGTATTCCCTTTGCTCAAGAGAAATAGTGACCGACTCCGTCGAGTGCATGGTCAGGGCTCACTGCTTCGATGCGCTGGTGTTTATCCCTAACTGCGACAAGATAGTTCCGGGTATGCTCATGGCAGCCGCCAGGCTGGACTTGCCATGCCTGTTTATGTCGGGAGGCCCGATGCTCTCAATTGACGGCACGGACTTGACCACGATGTTTGAAGCGGTGGGCAGCGTCAAGGCGGGCAAAATGAGTCTTGAAGAGCTGGCCTACAAAGAAGATAATGCCTGCCCCGGCTGCGGTTCGTGCTCGGGAATGTTCACAGCCAACTCCATGAACTGCCTCAGTGAAGCTATAGGCATCGCCCTTCCAGGTAACGGCACAGTCCCTGCGGTTTACGCACACAGGCTGCGCCTTGCGAAGCAGGCGGGCGTACAGGTCATGGAGCTGCTCAAAAACGACATAAAGCCCTCGGACATTATGACGGAGGCAGCATTCCGCAACGCCCTCACGGTGGACGTGGCTCTCGGCTGTTCCACCAATTCAGTGCTCCACCTTCTCTCAATTGCCAACGAGCGCGGAATAAAAATCGACCTAAAGCAAATCAATGAAATCAGTGAAAAAACCCCCACAATGTGCAGCCTAGCCCCCGCAGGCGGCCACCATGTCCAAGACCTCTACAGGGCTGGCGGTGTCCAGGCTGTAATGAATCAGTTGGGGGATTTGCTGGATAAGAGTGTAATGACGGTAACAGGCAAGACAGTGGGAGAGAACACAAAGGATGCCAAGGTTCACGATGACACAGTAATAAGGCAATTTTCGCCTAAGGGCGGCCTAGCGGTGCTTTTTGGAAACCTCGCGCCCAACGGTTCAGTTGTCAAGCGCAGCGCCGTAAGGGACGGTATGATGAAATACACAGGCAAGGCCCGCGTGTTTGACGGCGAAGAAGGCGCAGTGGCCGCGATTTTCGAAGGCCGCATACAAAAGGGCGATGTGGTTGTAATCCGCTACGAGGGCCCCGCAGGCGGCCCTGGGATGCGCGAAATGCTCTCTGGTACCTCTGCCATAGCGGGGATGGGGCTTGATGGGGATGTGGCCCTCATAACAGACGGGCGCTTCTCAGGCGCAACCCGCGGCGCCGCCATAGGGCATATTTCGCCTGAAGCTGCCGCCGGAGGCACGATAGCCTATGTCAAAGAGGGTGACGAAATCGCCATCGACATACCAAGCTACTCGCTGGAACTTCTTATTTCAGAAGAGGAACTTGCAAAGCGCAAAGAAACTATGCAGGTAAGGCCTGCCTTGCCCCTGAGCGGCTATCTCAAGAGGTATGCAGCAGCGGTGCAGTCTGCCGACACGGGAGCCATAGTAGTGTAGTTAGCCTAGCCTAACTGGTCTAACGGGCAATGGTTGTTAAATGGGCGGGGATAGTTCTCGCAGCTCAAAATCGAAAGGGTTGTACATAAAATGACACTAGACAGGATCTATCAGGCGGCGCATCTGCTCAAGCCTGCTGTGCGCAGGACTGAAATAATACCCGCCCCGGATATCTCGCCGGCTTGCGAGTTATATCTAAAGGCTGAGAATCTTCAGCTTACAGGTTCTTTTAAGCTGCGGGGGGCCTATTTCAAGATTTCAATGCTCACCAAGGAAGAAAAGGGCAAGGGTGTAATCGCGTGCAGCGCGGGGAATCACGCCCAGGGCGTGGCTCTTGCGGCGAAGGAGATGGGCATAAGTGCCACAATTTTCATCCCCAGCGTGTCTCCTCTCGCCAAAATCGAGGCGACAAAGCGGCTTGGGGCTGAGGTGCGGATAATTGATGGCATATATGATGATGCCTACCAGGCGGCTCTGGAGCATCAGCGGGAGAGCGGTCAGGTCTTTATACATCCTTTTAACGATGAGGATGTCATAGCGGGGCAGGGGACTCTTGCGCTTGAACTTTTTGAGAGTCTGCCGGATGTCGAGGCCATTGTGGTTCCTGTCGGCGGTGGTGGGCTTATTTCCGGCATTGCTTTTGCGGCCAAGATGCTCAGGCCTTCTGTCAAAATCTACGGTGTGCAGGCGGCGGGTGCTGCGAGCATGTTTGCTTCTATGGAGGGCGGTGCGCCTGCGAGCCTGCCGTCTGTGCATACTTTCGCCGATGGGATTGCTGTGAAGGCTCCGGGGGATATAACTTATGGTATGTGCAGGGATTATGTAGATCAGATAGTTACGGTGTCAGACGATGAGATAGCCACGGCCATTCTCACTTTGATGGAGCAGACGAAGCTGGTTTTGGAAGGGGCTGGGGCTGTGTCCGTCGCGGCGATTCAGTTTGACAAGCTGCCAATTTTGGGTAAAAAAGTTTGCGCCGTAGTTTCTGGCGGAAATGTGGACGTGAATATTCTTTCAAGGATAATTAACAGGGGTTTGCTCACAACAGGCAGGCTCTCTGAGCTCACTGTGGAGCTGGTTGATAAGCCCGGGCAGTTGCAGGAGGTTTCAGGGATTATCGCTTCTTTGGGTGCAAATGTAATAAAAGTAATTCACAACCCCAGCGGTGAGGACACCGACATCAACGGCTGTTTGCTCCATATCTCTATGGAAACGAGAAACAAGGAGCATTGTCAAAGCATAAAAGAGACGATGCAGAAAAAGGGGTATAGGACGCTGTAAAAATGGGGGAGCTTCGGCTCCCTTGTCTTTTTGGTTTGCGGTTCATCACCGTAAAAAATGGGTGTGCAGGGTGGCTGCGGGCTCCACCTTCGCGCATGAGCGGCAGCACGGCTCTTTGCGGGGGCTCGCTAAACTCGCTTACGCTCAAACAGTCGCTCGCCTTTTCCCGCAACTTCGCCTGCTGCCGCTAGTGCGCTGCGCTAAGTCGCCCGCAGCCACCCTGCACACCCATTTTTTACTACTGCGGTGGTTGCTTTTTCTCAAAGTCAGGATTAGCGATATAAAGTTTTTGTGAACTATAGACATCGGGTGTTGACTTTCTAAAATAACACCCTATAAAATGTCTGCGAATACAGCGAAATGTTGATGTAAACGGGGTTGTTGCAGTGTTTAGAAAAGAGGCATTAGTGGCCATCTGGGCTAAAATTAGAGAAGTGCAACAAATGCCAGACCCTCTATTTGGTGCCTAGAGCACCTTTCGGAATTTGGATTACAACTTCCCGCAGGGCTTTTATAAAACAATGATTGAAATAATGCCTGAACCTGGCACTCCGATATTTTCAAGGTAAATTGAAAGCCGATAGTGATGTTCTAAAAAAATATATAGGGGGGCTTTCGTGTGGACTATAACGAGTTTGTTAAACTAGTCGAACGAAATGAAGAATTGAACTTTAAGGTTGGCAATTACGAATACTGGGTGAGTAATAATCCCGAGGGGTACTATTTAACAAAATGTGAATACCAGGAGTTCGCGACCGAAGACGACTTATTTAACTATGCAAGAATAGAGGGCAATCTCATTTGTGAGCTATGGGATGACATAAGCGTACAACTCAGCAAATACGAGGATTATGATGAGCTTGTAACGAAGGTTAAACAAGGGGAACAACCCTATTTTGAGATTAACGGATACCTTTACATGATTGAAAACAATCAATTACAGATTGATCTCGCACGTGATACTCTTGCTAGAGTGGCGCACTCGCAAGATTTCAAATTGCCGAGCAAAATATTTACCCTGGGAAAATCTATAACCCAAAACTTCCAAACCGCAGATGAGTTGCTTAGAAATGGAACCATCGAAGGAAAATCCATTTTTGAGCAATGGCCGCATATTGAGATATAGATTAAATGCAAGGTCAAGTAATCAATGCTTTACAATGAGGAGGATAAACATAGTGGTTGACGTTACGGAAAAGGTATTATCAATAATGAAAAGTATTATTGATAGCTATTTAGGGCACACTGAAAAGTCAAAAAAGCATTGAAAACACTACAAAAACCTGGCGAAGTATGATATACTAGATGCAAGAAANAGCNAAANAA
>WQRL01000046.1 GCA_009786775.1 Oscillospiraceae bacterium | reverse complement strand
TCGCCCGGCTGGATAACACTTCTATTAAACATTGTTCCAATCCTCTACTGCCTTAAATACTGCGTCCAACAAAAGCTCTTTGTTTGTCCCTTTTTCGGCAGAAAACGGGATTACTGGGATATCTTCGCGCAAATCTAAATCCCTGCGGATGACTTCTAGATTTTTGTCCTTTTCGCTATTTTTGAGCTTGTCAACCTTGTTCGCCACCACAACCATCGGGCAGCCTGTGGCCTTAAACCAGGCGCCCATTGTAAGGTCGTCCTTGGTCGGGGGGTGCCGTGAGTCCACAATCATTATCCCCAGCGCAATGTGGTCTGCACTAGAGAAATAAATCTCCATGAGCCCGGACCACCGAGCTTGCTCAGTCTTTGCAACCCTTGCGTAGCCATAGCCGGGCAAGTCTACAAAATAGGCCTTTTTGTCGATAAGAAAATAATTTATGTGTACAGTCTTACCGGGCCTTGAACTGACACGTGCAGCACTTTTGCGGTTTAGCAGCTTGTTAATAACCGAGGATTTCCCGACATTTGACTTGCCGGAAAACACTATTTGCGGCACTGTATCATGGAGCAGCCCGCCTGCGGCTGCGGCTGATTTTATAAATTCTACATTGTGTAAGTTCATGTTTATATCCTAATGTTTTATTGCAGCTCCTGTACCAGGCATGCGCAAATCTTCGCCGAGTATCGGCGGTACGGCCTTTAGGGCGCTCGGATTTTCGGCTGATGAAAAATCTAAGGCAATATCAATTATGCTGTCAATGTTGTCAGTGGCGATAAAGTTAAGTGCACTGCGGACAGTCTGGTCGATATCTTCCAAATCAGGCTCATTTTCAGCAGGGATTATAACTGTTTTCACTCCGGAGCGAAGGGCTGCCATGGTTTTTTCTTTGAGCCCGCCTATGCGCAGAATACGCCCCCTTAGTGTAATTTCACCCGTCATGGCAATATCGCGCCTGACAGGAGCTCCGCAGAGTGCTGAAATGACAGCTACGCACACTGTAATTCCCGCAGAAGGGCCATCCTTGGGAGTAGCTCCCTCTGGGAAATGTATGTGGATGTCGCTGGTTTTGTAAAAATCAGGCTCAAGCCCCAGCTTTTCCGCCCTGCTGCGTATGTACGACACCGCTGCCTGGGCAGATTCCTTCATTACGGTGCCAAGATTTCCTGTAAGCTCAAGTTTCCCCGTGCCCGGGAGGACAGAAACCTCAACTTCCAGCACAGCTCCGCCCGTCTGTGTCCAGGCCAAGCCGTTTGCAAGGCCTATTTCCATACCTTTGGATAAGGTTTCAGGCTGGTACTTCCTCACACCTAAATAATCTTCGAGCATGTCACAACTTAGATTTACGGATTTCACCTGCTTAGTGGCAATCCGGGACGCAGCTTTGCGGCATACGGCAGCAAGTTCACGCTCAAGTATGCGGACTCCCGACTCACGGGTATACTTGGAAATAATTTCAAGTACCGCATCATCCTTAAACTTAAGCTGATTGGCACGCAGGCCATGCTTCTTTCTCTGCTTTGAAATGAGATGGCGCTTTGCAATCTCAAGTTTCTCCATGTCAGTATAGCTGGTGAGTTCTATAACTTCCATCCTGTCAAGAAGTGGCTTGGGGATGGTGTCTGTTGTATTGGCTGTGGTTATAAACATAACCTCTGAAAGATCAAAAGGAACTTCCATGTAGTTATCGCGGAATGTAGCATTCTGCTCAGGGTCAAGTGCTTCAAGCAGAGCAGAGGCAGGGTCTCCCCTATGGTCGCGCCCCAGCTTGTCTATCTCATCTAATAGCATTAGAGGATTTCGGCTGCCCGCTTGCTTAATGGATGAAATTATCCTGCCCGGCATCGCGCCTACATAGGTCTTTCTATGCCCGCGGATTTCAGCCTCATCGTGGACCCCGCCCAGTGAGAGCCTTGCAAGTTTTCTATTTAACGCAGCAGCAACACTCACTGCTACAGATGTTTTGCCTACGCCCGGAGGGCCTACTAGGCAGATTATAGCTCCTTTTATGTGCGGGGAGAGCTGTCTTACAGCCAGAAACTCCAGTATGCGCTCCTTGACTTTTTCAAGGCCGAAGTGATCTCCGTCAAGAATTTTCCTCGCAAGGCCTATATCAATCCGCTCTTGAGTTGTGGTACCCCACGGCAGTTCTAGGCATACATCAAGATAGTTGCGAAGTACCGATGCTTCCGCCGAGCCGAAGGACTGCTTTTCCAGCCTGTCAACTTCTTTTAATATTTTCTCTTCTATTTCTTCGCTTAAACCTAGGGCTACTATGTTCTCCCTATAATGGCGAAACTCAGAAACCTCGTCCACATGGCCGTCGCCGAGCTCTGACTGAATTATTTTTAGCTGCTCCCTGAGCACATGGTCCCTGTGATGCCCCTCAAGGCGAACTCTGAGCTTGGAGTCAATCTGCCTTTCAATGGCCAAAACTTCAATCTCCCTAGCAAGCATATCGCAGATAAGTTCAAGGCGCTTAACAGGCTTTATCGTTTCAAGTATTAACTGTTTTGATTCAGGGCGGGTGTACATATTTTGGATTATGTAGTCGGCGGTTTTGCCCGGCTCTGTGAATGCAAACAAGGCCAGAACCGTTTCCTTTGAAACATTTCCTGACAGTGCCGCATAAGTGTCGAATAGGTTTATGCACTTGCGCATAAGGGCCTCAACCCTCACTGTCTTTTTTACCAGAGGCTCCTCAGCAATAGGCTCTACCTCAGCTAAGAAGTATTTGCTATCAGAAACAAGCGAAACCAAGCGGGCACGGCATGTTCCTTCAACTAAAACCTTCATGCCTCCACCCGGAATTTTGAGCACCTGTTTTACATAGCAGATTGTTCCAATTTTATATAAATCACGCTCGCCAGGAGTTTCTTTATGCAGATCCTTCTGAGCGAGCAGGAATATTTTCCTGTCGCCATTTGTTGCAGCATCTAAGGCTCCTGTTGACATTGTGCGTTCAACATCGAAGTTTAGGAGCATATCCGGAAACACTGATAAACCGCGCAAAGCCAAAAGCGGCAATGATTCCGTAATTATTGTAGTATGTTCGTCCATTTGTATCTCCTTCGTCCATCGCGGCACGGAGCCGTGGCTTTCGCCGCCTCAGGGGCAAAATGCAGATCTAAAAATTAATGCAAAGGATTAGGCATTACAATGTGTTACCTAATCCAAATGGCATATGTTTATCTGTTAGGATGCAGAAACTGCATCCGGATCAATTTGGGGTTTAGGCCGCTTCGTTATAAGCGGAGGTGCTGATTCGGTAATGCATTGCTCAGTAATTGTAACCTTCTCAATCTTCTTATCTGAGGGGATCTCATACATTATCTGGAGCATCGCCTTCTCCATTATGCTCCGTAGACCGCGGGCACCTATTTCCATGGCTATTGCCTTCTCAGCAATCGCGGCGAGAGCTTCATCCGTAAACTC
The DNA here is from genome assembly GCA_009786775.1 of Oscillospiraceae bacterium. Lineage (GTDB taxonomy): Bacteria > Bacillota > Clostridia > Oscillospirales > Oscillospiraceae > WRMH01. The sequence goes on along the minus strand of WQRL01000046.1, from coordinate 5,725 downwards.
AAGGGTTACGTTGTCATAACCCAAAAGGGTGGTGTATTGCCGCACAACAGAATTCTTAGGCTCTTTTAGAATGCGCACCATATCCTCCCTTGTCAGGGATTTGAGAGGGGCGATTACAGGCATACGCCCAACCAGTTCAGGTATAAGGCCAAACTTGAGCAGATCGTGGGATTGGATGTTTGAAAGAATTTCTCCTACATCCTTGTCTTTTTTGCTCTTTATTTCAGCACCGAAGCCCATGCTCTTCTTGTCAAGCCTGTTTTCGATTATTTTGTCAATGCCCTCAAATGCACCGCCGCAGATAAAGAGTATGTTTGTGGTATCAATGCTTATAAACTCCTGATGTGGGTGTTTGCGCCCACCTTGAGGCGGAACATTTGACACTGTGCCTTCGAGAATTTTAAGCAGTGCCTGCTGTACACCCTCGCCTGAAACATCTCTTGTAATCGAGGTGTTTTCGCTCTTGCGGGTTATCTTGTCAATTTCGTCTATGTATATTATGCCGCACTGCGCGCTTTCAACGTCAAAGTCGGCAGCTTGCAGAAGCCGAAGCAAGATGTTTTCCACATCGTCGCCCACATAGCCCGCTTCCGTGAGAGTGGTTGCATCGGCAATGGCGAACGGAACCTTGAGGATTTTAGCAAGTGTCTGTGCAAAAAGAGTCTTGCCGCTCCCTGTCGGCCCGATGATGAGTATATTGCTTTTTTGCAGCTCCGAGTCGTTTTCACTCATGTGCAGCAGCCGTTTGTAATGATTGTAAACCGCCACTGCCAGAGCTATTTTCACGTCGTCTTGACCCACCACATATTCATCCAGCACCGCGCGGATTTCAGCGGGTTTGGGAAGGCGCCCAAATTCAATATCAAGGTCACCTATGTCGGGCTGGAGCATTGTCATGGGGGCATAGTCCTCACCGAGAATGCTCAAGCACAGTGAAACGCATTCGTCACAGATATATGTGGCACCCTGGCCTGCTATAATACGGTTAACTTGTTCTTGTCTTTTTCCGCAGAAACTGCAACGAACGCCCTTGGCTTCGTTATACTTTGCCATCTATGTGTTACTCCTTTGGGTTTATCGTTTGAAAATAATGCTGTCGATTATGCCGAAATCTTTCGCCTCTTCAGCAGTCATGAAATTATCGCGCTCTGAGGCATCACGCACAACATCCTTGGTCTTGCCGGTGTTTGCCGCGAGAATTTCGTTTAGCTTATCCTTGGTGCGCAGAATTTTCTCTGCGTGGATTTGGATATCGGAGGCCTGACCTCTAAAGCCGCCTGATGGCTGGTGAATCATAATCTCAGAGTTGGGCAGGGCGATACGTTTGCCCTTGGCACCGGCAGCCAGGAGAAAAGCTCCCATGCTGGCAGCCATGCCTATGCATATGGTCGATATGTCCGCCTTGACGTACTGCATCGTGTCATAAATTGCAAAACCTGATGACACTGAGCCGCCGGGGCTGTTTATGTAAAACTGGATATCCTTATCGGGGTCTTGGGCTTCAAGATAGAGAAGCTGAGCTACAATCAAGCTGGCTGTAACATCATTAACTTCATCACTTAAAATAATTATTCTATCATTTAGCAGTCTTGAAAAAATATCGTAAGACCGCTCACCTCTTGCGGTTTGTTCAACAACATAAGGAACAAGGCTCATGTTTTCATCTCCTTAATCTATTTTTCGTCGCTATCTGCCTTTTTCTTAGCCGCAGGCTTTTTGGCGGCAGGCTTCTTGGCTGCCGGCTCTTTTGCTTCTGCGGGTTCTTTTGCAGCTGCGGTTTTCTTAGCAACGGGCTTCTTGGCAGCAGTGGCTGCTTTAGCCTGCGGCTCTTTCTCATCTGCTCCCTTTTGCGCGGCCGGCTTCTTGGCAGCGGGCTTCTTGGCGTCCGCCGCAGCTTTTTTCTCGCCGTCCGCAGCCTTTTTGGGCTTAGCTTTGACCGGTGCTTTCTTATCCTCAACAGCCGCATCAATCACATCTGCAATTTTCTCAGTCGGAGCTTCGGCAACTGCTGTGTCAGTAATCAGCTTGGCTGCGCGGCGTGTTTTAAGATCGGCTGCTATGCGCTCTTCCTCAACACTTTCTTTAAGCTCGGCAATTTCCATGTTAAAGCGCTCCGCCGCAGTGGCGTATTCTTTTTCAATCTCTTCAGCGCTGATTTCAAAGGCCTCAAGTTCGGCAATTTTGTCCAGGGCTAAACTCACCTTAACCTGCTTCTCGCTCATACCCCTCATGCTCTCCCTAAACGCCTCAGGTGTGGTACCCATCATCTGTAGGTACTGTGAGGGATCCATTCCGTAGCCTTGGATTTGCCGCACGAAATTATCTATGGCCAAGTCAATCTGTGCCTCAACCATCACATCTGGAACTTCAGCTTCCATGTTTTCAATAACTTTTTCTAAAAGTGCGTTCTCAAATGCCGCATCCACTTCATTTTGCCTTGTATCGCTGAGCCTCTTTCTTATGTCAGCCTTATACTCTTCCAATGTATCAAACTCTGAAACATCCTTGGCAAACTCATCATCAAGTTCAGGAAGCTGCTTTTCTTTAATCTCGTTTAGCTTTACCTTGAACACAACTTCTTTGCCCGCTAGCTCAGGTGTGTACTCTTCAGGGAACACTAAATCTAAGTCCCGCTCTTCCCCGGGGGACATGCCTACTACCTTTTCCTCAAATCCCGGTATAAAGGCCTTGGAACCCAACTCTAGTTCATAACCTTCAGCCTTGCCGCCTTCAAACTGCTCGCCGCCCACATAGCCATCAAAATCAATGACAGTTATATCGCCTAGCTGCGCAGGGCGCTCAGCCTTCTCAATGCGGGCATTGCGCATTTGGACGCTCGCGATTTCAGCGTCAATTGCACTTTCAGGAATCTCCACAGCTTCTTTTACCGCCTTGAGCCCCTTGTACTCTCCGAGAGTGACTTCCGGATAAACAGACACCGTGATTACCATGTCCAGGCCATTATTGCCCTCTTTAATATCTACATCAGAAATCTGCGGCTGCCCGACTGTTTTTAAGTCGGTGTTCTCGTCCGCAAATTCCACGACATCCGGTGCTAAAATATCAAGCGCATCGGGGTGGAATACGGATGCTCCATACATTCCTTCAATCATTTTCCTAGAGGCCTTGCCTCTGCGGAATCCCGGCACTGCAACGCTCTTTCTGTTCTTGATAAAAGCCTTGCCTATCGCCGAGTCAAACTCTTCATGAGTCACCTCGACAACAATCTCGTAAGTGTTCTTTTCTTTCTTTTCACATGATCTAATCTTCAAAGCTGCTTCCTCCTGCCAATTTAAGCCATTTGTATTTTAGGCATATCCAATTTATTTTATCAGAAAAGTAGCCATAATGCAATAATTTTAATTTTGATTCTTTCACGAAAAATTCAGCAGGCACCAGACTGTAGTGGGCCTAGCGCTTAGCTAGGCCCACTACAGTCTGGCATCTGCGCAGCAGTACTCAAAAAATGCTCTATCTCGCACTTGTCCACCGTAATCCCAATAAATGTAAGAGTGGACTCAGAGTACCCCTTAAAATACTCTATACTCACATCTTCTCTGGCAATATTTAGCAAAATGGGGCCGCCGGCGGTATTGAGAACGCCTTTTACCCTAAATAAATCGCCAAACACACCCGAAACACTCATGTCGCAAAGTTCGTCAAGCGCCTCCTGGGAGAAGGGCTCCGGAGGCTTGACTGTGGCAGATTGAAAGCGCCCGTGGATATGTTCGGGGTAGTTGAAAACCATCCCTTTCCGGTCTGTTAACAAGGCCTTAAAATCTTCGGAGCTAAACTGCTCCCACTTTTTGGCCATTATGAATGCCTCAGGGTTAATATTGCGCAAATCCGCAACCAGTTCATCAGGAGCGCAGCGGCTTTTTTCTAGCTTGCTAATTACCAAAGTCGGGGCGTTTTTAATCTGGTTGTACAAAAAGTTCCCAAACATTGCCTTGGCATAAGTAAAATTGACTCCATCCACAATTGTAAGGACATTTCCAATCACGCATTTTTGCTTTATCTCAGGTACTTTCAAGATATCAAAGAAATCATCGAATATAAAAATCCCCGAGGGTTCAAATACAATGTGCGTTGGGGAAAAGGCTTCTATAACCTTGATAATAGCGACAGAAACTTCACCTTTGAGGGTACAGCAGATACAGCCCCCGAACATCTCAACGGCTTCAAATCCATCTGCTTTTATTATGTCCGCATCAAGGCCTGTCTGCCCAAACTCGTTGACAATATAAACAGGCTTTGCGCCCGTTTCCATATAGTGCTTTAGGAGCAAGTTGCAAAACGTGGTCTTGCCTGCCCCTAGAAAGCCCGATATTAAATCAATACTTACCATCTACTACCTCGTTAGCGTTTATCGGAATTTTTAGACCCTAGGGAATCAAGGTATGAATCATAGGCTGCCCAAAATGACTCCACCTGTTTGTGAGTGCCGGTGCCCCTCGGATCTGAAGCCGCAGCGAGCAAAGCTGCCTCCCTCTCCTCTTGTGATGGGCGCACTGTTTCCTCCTTGTGGCTCTCCGCGGCCGCAGGGCTTGCGGGCACAGGAGCACTTGCAGGTGTGGGTGCAGACGCGCTTGCGGCCGCTGCCGCAGGGGGAGGGGCACTTAAGGGCATTGTGATACCTGTGGGTACAGGGGCGCTCACAGCCACCGGGCTGAGCATGGGCTCCGGGGTTAATTGGGCACTACTTTTAATTTGAAAAGGAATCGCCCTCTCACGCAGCGCCTGCCGGACAAAAGCGTTAATCGCAGTTGTCATATTAAACCCTAATTCATTAAACAAGCTGTCCGCCTGCTCTTTTATGTCCTTATCCATACGGATGTTCACATTAATTTGGTTTGGCATTTACTAATTACCACCTGTCTGAAATATGTAACATTATATATAAGTTTACGCACAGTGTCAATAATTTAATCGGCATTTTCCGCACAAAGCACACTAAAAGGCACTGGGTAGGCGGCTGGTTTACCGGGGCTTTTACCCCTTACTCCAATATCTTATGCGGCGTAAAATCCAGAAAGTCTGCCGCAATTAACCCATAAGTAATTCCATCAAATTCTCCGATGGCTGCATATTTGTGGCCCTGACTGTGAAGATGACCGTACCAGCATTTGCTTATGTTAAATTCATTCATCACAGCTATGATTTCGTGGCAGATCAGACTTCTAAATCTAGGCGGGTAGTGAAAAAAACAAAACTTCTCATCTGCATCCCCCGCCGCTAAGAGCGAAGCTCTTAAACGCCCTGCCTCGCGCGTCATAATTTTTTTGTTCTGCTGGGCATCCACATCTTCCTCGTTTACCCAGCCGCGGGTTCCGCAAATTGCAGTACCTTTGTAAAAAAAACAATTGTTGTGAAGAATCTCCACGTTTTCAATGCCATTGATGAGTAAAAAGGCTTTCATTTTGGCCGCAGTTGACCACCAGTAGTCATGATTGCCCTTGAGAATAATCTTCTTTCCAGGCAGCTCACTGAGAAACTCGAAATCCGGCAGGCTCTCTTCAAACGACATCCCCCACGAAGTATCCCCGCAGNGCACACAGACATCATCAGGCTCAAGCACTGAGAAGCCTGATTTAATTTTGTCCATATAGTTAGACCAGCCGCCTCCAAAGATATCCATGGGCTTGTCAGTGCCGCAGGATAGGTGCAGGTCGCCGATTGCGTAAAGAGCCATATTTCTATCCTCGCAAAAATTTCAAAACTTCAT
>WQRL01000045.1 GCA_009786775.1 Oscillospiraceae bacterium | reverse complement strand
CCAGCAAACCCGCCAGCAATTTTCTCTGTATATTCAAGTGTGCCTATAACCTTGTCGAGCTTGGGTAAAGTGATGACCTGATTTGCATTACCGCCTGTGACCAGGGCATCAGCACTCGGGTCGGCATCGGCTAAGGACTGCGAAGTGCCCTCGCGGCCTGCATATTCATCTGTGATGATGACAGTGCGGGTGCCTGTGGCTTCAATTTTCTTGCAGTTCATTATGAGGTCTGTATCAGGATTGCCAAATCCCTCCTGGGAGATTATTACACCATCAAGATCCAGCATGTCAACTAGTTTTGCAGTCCAGTCCGAGGAGCGCACTTTATCAGCTAGATAAACATTTTCATTTGTTATAATCATTGCCGCAAAGTTGAGGGTTTTGCCATGCTCGGCGAACAAATCCTCAACTACGGGGTTGTTTTGATGGTGATAAGTGGTGTTTTTGTCGCAGGCTGAAACGCAGTTGCCGCTTATTATGGCGCCGTCCATGGTTTCAGTCGGGCTGAGGATGGTTGTGATAGATTGCTTCATATCAACTCCGTAGACATAGGTGTCATGCAGCAGCCCTTGGCTCTGGAGCATCTGCACATAGCCTACGCGGGGCAAGTCAGGGAACTTCTTTATGCCCTCTACAAGAGATGGGAAATCATGTGTTTTTACCTCGTCGGGGGTTAGCGTTACCCCAAGTTTGCCGAGGCTGTAAGCCAGCATGAGGCCGGCCTTTCTGGCGGCGGCTTCGTATTCGTAAGCGCTTAGGCCGTCACGGGGTGTGAGGTTTGCCACCAAGTTGTTTGTTTTGGAAAATGGCGTATAATCTGCGCCCGGTCCGGTCATGTCGATTATTCCTTCTTGGAAACCGACGATTTTACCGACTGTGACGATGGCTGCGCCTTTCAAAACATGGGTTTTGCCAGAACCAACAGTGTCTACTTTGGAAATGACTCCTGGGAATATGTCTCCGGGGCCTTCCACTTTGGCTCTCGGTTCGATGACATCTTTTACAGGCGTTATGCGTACACTCTCGCCTGGCCTTGCGATGCTGAAACTGACGGCGGCGAGGCGCTCGTCGTCCAGCACCAGGTCTTCAAGTTCCTTCGCGTTTACATACAAAACGCCGCCTTTGACTTCTGCTTTTTCTGCAAACTGAATATCCCGAATCTGGATATATCCGACTTCTAGCTTCAAATCTAGCCCTCCTTAGGTATAAGTGTATGGTGAAAATTACTTCTATTTAGTGCTCTGCTTGCTGTACGCCGGCACAGCCGGCAGGCGAGGCATCAGTTTCGTGCGTCAATAGCCGAGCGGATTAGGGAATAATCGACGACTTGCATGTCTTTGAGCATATACTCGGGTATGTCTCTTGGGTTAAATTTTTGCGCAACCAAAATACACTCTCCGATAATCCGTACAGACCGCTCATCAGTATTGCCGCATTTTGCGGAGAGAATAACTGATTTATATGGGGTTTCATTGGGCTTGATGCTGCCTGAGAGCGGGTGTGTCAGCAAAGTGTGCCCTTTGTGAATTAAATCCCTAACGTGCAAGAGTATCCCGGTGAGAGTGTCGTCGAGAAACTCTATGCGGAATTCGCCATCGCAGTACTTGTGCACCATAGGGTTGTTTGTAATAAGTATATCCATGTGCTCTCCAGAAACTTCGTACTCTACCAATGTCATTGTATAACAACTCTGCACAAAAGACAAGTGAGCAATTAAAGAAAATTTGTGTATTTTTTAGATGCGTTAAGCAGAGCTGTGTCCGAATTGGGTCAATCATTATGAGCCTGTGGCACTTTACAAAAATCACACATATATTTTACGAAAAGATGCGTTCATTTGTAAATACGAATGTTATATCATTTACCCGAAGTTGAAATCACAAGGAGAATTTTAAGATGTGCAGAAAAGGTAGTTTGAAAGTTAGAGTGGTTTGTTTGCTAGTTATGGCGACAGTCATTGTGGGCGCGCTTGTGGGTTGCGGTGGAAATGGAAATTCGGAAGCAAGCCCGACCTCAGGCACTATTACAGTTTACACGGCTATTGAAAATGTTCTGGCAGGCAGATTGGTTGAAACATTTAACGCTCGCTATCCCGATATAACTGTCAACTTGGTTAGAGATTCTACAGGGGTTATCACATCACGCCTTATTGCAGAAGCTAACAATCCGCAAGCAGACCTCGTGTGGGGCACAGCCGCGTCAAGCCTGATGGTTTTAGAAGATATGGGAATGCTTGAAGCACACGCCCCGGAAGGCCTGGATCGCATTTTGCCGATGTTCCGCTCAGACAAAAACCCGCCGACATGGGTTGGAATCACAGCATGGGAGACAGCGTTTATAATCAACATCCCGGAACTTGAAGCACTCGGGCTCACTGTAGATGATATAAGATGTTACGAGGACTTGCTTCGCCCTGAACTTCAAGGCCATATAATCATGCCAAATCCGGCATCTTCAGGTACAGGGTTTTTGACTGTTGTTGGACTCATGGAACTGTACGGAAGAGACGGCGGCGGATGGGATTTCATGGAACGTCTTGATGTAAACATTCAAGACTACATACACTCCGGAGCCGGTCCGGCTAACATGGCAGCAATCGGAGAAACTGTTGTCGGCATCAGCTTTGGATTCCCGGGAATTTCCCGCTTGCAAGAAGGCGCACCCGTTGCGGTTGTTTTCCCTGAAGCCGGTTCAGGCTGGGACATGGAAGCAAACGCTTTGATTGCAAAAGATAACATTAACCCGGCGGCAAAGACATTTCTAAATTGGGCCATTTCAGATGAGGCGATGGCAATTTACAACGAGGCGTTTCCCATAATTTCAACAGGCGAAGGCGGAAGCTATTACGGTTTTGAGGGCCAAAATCCTGTGGATCAGCTAATTGAGCAGGACTTTGTGTGGATAGCTACCAACCGCGAAGCAATACTAAATGAATGGGAACGCAGATTTGGTAGCTAAGGGGAAACGAAAGTGAGTTTTTTACAAGTTCAAAATGTGGTTAAGCGTTTTGACCATCAATATGCACTTAACGATGTGAGCATCAGCGTAAATAAGGGTGAGCTGGTGTGTATATTAGGGCCGAGCGGCTGCGGAAAGACAACACTTCTGAGAGTGATTGCAGGGCTTGAAAAGTGCGACAGCGGAAAAGTGATAATAGATGGCAAGGACGCAACTAAACTTCCCGCATCTAAGCGCAACTTTGGGATAGTGTTTCAGTCATATGCCCTGTTTCCGAACATGACTGTTATAGGCAATGTAATATTTGCGCTACAGCAAAAATCAAAGGCAAGCAAGGACGAACTGGAAACCCGCGCTTTGGAAGTCCTGAGCATGGTGGATTTAATATCGCACAAGGATAAATACCCGCGGCAGTTGTCCGGCGGTCAGCAACAAAGGACAGCACTTGCAAGAGCGGTTGCAATATCCCCATCCTTCTTGCTTTTGGATGAGCCGCTTTCTGCCTTGGATGCAAAAGTGCGCACGAAGCTCCGTGGGGAGATAAGGGCGATTCAGAAACAGTTGGGTGTTACAACCATAATGGTGACACATGACCAAGAAGAAGCCCTAACTATGGCGGACACAGTTATTGTTATGAACAATGCCGTTGTTGAGCAGGCAGGGCCGCCAACCGTAATTTACACAAATCCCTCCACCGCTTTCGTCGCCGGGTTTATAGGTTCCATGAACTTTATAAAGGGCGATCAGGAAACGGCAGCAATACGCCCCGAAATGGTGAAGATTGTGGGATACCGTGAGAGCTATGACTACTCAGCCAAGGTTTCGGCGATTGAATTTAGAGGGGCCTTAACCCGGGTGTTTGGCAGACTGGGAAGTTCAGAGGAGTTTTGCGTTGATGTATCATCCCAAGACTTTAGCGCACTCAGTTTACGGGAAGGTGCTATGATGTACATGCAGGTGCCGCGGGAGCATACGTTATTTTATCCCGGAGCAATGGGTAGGGCAGTATGATGATGCGTATAAAAAGCAAGTTGGCCGACTTTAGTGTAGGTCAGCTTGCAGTCTTATCTCTTATGATTGCAGTGTTTGTTGTCATCATGGTGTTGCCGCTAGTTTCGCTATTTGCAAGAGCCTTTCAGAATAACGCAGGTGAGTTTATAGGGTTTGATAACTACATTGCGTATTTTGACAATCCTTCTCTTTTGAGGGCTTTATGGAACACCATTGACGTATCACTATCAACGACAGTTATAAGCGTTGTTTTGGGGTTTCTATATGCCTATGGCATAACCCGCACAAATATGAAATTTAAGAGATTCTTTAGGTACATGGTGCTTATCCCGATATTCATACCGACAATTGCCCACGCAGTTGGGCTTATTTCCTTATTTGGAAGGCAGGGCATCATTACAGCTTTGGGTTTTGAAATTGAACTGTTTGGGCGCTTGGGTATAATCCTTTCCCATGTGATATACACACTTCCGCAGGCCTTTTTGATGTTTTTTGTCACCTTGGAATATGCTGACGGCAGGCTGTATGAAGCTGCGGAGTCAATGGGGGTAAAGCCGTTTACGCAACTGATTAAAATAACCCTGCCTGAGGTTAAATATACCTTTATAAATGCAATGTTTGTATGTTTTACCCTGGCTTTTACTGATTTTGGGGCGCCTATAGTAATAGGTGGGGGTTATAGTGTGCTTGCTACGGACTTGTTTGTGCAAATGACGGGTCTGTTTAATTTCAATATGGGGGCGGTGGTAGGCACTCTGCTGCTTGCGCCTGCGGTTTTGGCTTTTGTCATTAACAGGGTTACAAATAGTGCAAACATGGGGGCTATGAGCGCAAAATCAACTAAACTTGTCATAAAAGAAAACCGCACGCGTGATATAGGTTTTTTTGTGTTTTGCTCAATTGTAATACTGTGCTTACTGGGACTAGTTGGCGGCCTGGCGGTGCGGGCGCTCACGGTGTTTTTTCCGTTTGACACCTCGTTTACACTGGCAAACTTTAGTTTTAGCGCTACAACCGGCGGCATAGGAAGTTTCTTTAACTCAATACAAATGAGCCTCTTGACCGCAGTAATAGGCACCGCCTTTGTGTTTGTGTACGCTTACATGGCGGAGAAAATTGACAGGTTTAGCGCTATGCGTAAAATAGCAAAGCTGTTTTCGATGATACCGATGGCTTTGCCGGGTATGGTTATTGGTGTTGGATACATTTTGTTTTTTAACAATCCTAATAACCCCTTTAACTTCGCTTTTGGCACAATCGGAATCCTTGTTGTGGCGAATATTCTGAGCTTCTTCTCTGTGCCGTTTCTTACCGCAACCGGTGCTCTGAAGAAGCTGGACAAGGAGTTTGAGAGCATGTCTGACAGCTTGAGCATACCGCGCTGGAAGCTGTTTTTGCGCGTTACAGTTCCACTTTCATTTCCGGCAATGCTGGAAACCTTTATGTACTACTTTGTGAGCTCAATGGTGACGATTTCAGCGATAGTGTTCCTATACACGCCGCGGTTTAGAGTTGCATCAATTGCAATATCTCATATGCACGCTGAGGGTGTCTTTGCACAAGCGGCGGCAATGAGTTTGTTAATACTACTAATAAATGTCTTGGTTCGCTTAATGTATGAGCTTTCCAATATATTCCACAAACGAAGAGAAAAGAGGAGACAGGCATGAAGATAAAAACAATTATTCTCGACTGGGCAGGAACAACGGTTGACTTTGGCTCGTTTGCACCGGTGGAAGCGTTTATGAGCGCTTTTGAGCAATTTGGCCTAAACCCAACGGCAGATGAAACTAGGGCACCTATGGGGCTTGCAAAGCGGACGCATGTTAAAATGATGCTTGAGGGTGAGCGGCTTGCAGGGGCTTGGCTGGCTAAGTATGGCAGAGCATATAGCGAAGCTGATATTGATGCAATTTACGATAAATTTGAACCGGCACTGTTTAGCGTGTTGGAAAACTATGCAAACCCTCTGCCAAATGTTTTAGACGCAGTAGCGGAACTGAGGCAGATGGGTATAAAAATAGGATCTACAACCGGGTATACAAGGCAAATGATGGATATTGTCGCTCCGCTTGCAAAGGAAAACGGCTATGCACCGGACAATCTCGTATGCCCGGAAGATACAGGCGGAAAAGGCAGGCCTTATCCTTATATGATTTGGCGCAATCTTGAGGCACTGGGCTGCTCGCATATCGGTGAAGTGCTGAAAATTGGCGACACCGAAGCCGATATGCAAGAGGGCAAAGCGGCAGGCTGTCTGAGTGCCGGTATCATTATAGGTTCCAGTGTTCTAGGTCTGTCAGAGCGTGAACTCGCTGCTCTTGCAGATAGCCGTAAAGAGGAATTATTTGCAGAGGCAAGGCAGAAATATTACGCAAGCGGTGCTGATTTTGTAATAGACAGCATCATAGAACTGCCGCAGCTTATTACAATGATTGGAGGCTAAAAGAATGCTTGACTTTATACCTGATAATCCATATATCCTACTGACACCGGGGCCGCTTTCCACATCGAAGGGTGTGCGTGCAGCTATGCTCAGAGACTGGTGCACATGGGATGCAGACTATAACGAAGATATAGTTCAAAATATACGTAGCCGGTTAGTTGCACTTGCTACTAAAGATACTGAAAATTACACAGTAGTCCTTATGCAAGGCAGTGGCTCTTTCTCAGTTGAAGCCTGCCTCGGCACTGCTATGCCTAGAGATGGAAAGCTACTAATTCTGACAAATGGCGCATATGGTGACCGTATGGCGGAAATGGCGCAGGTTCTTGGTATTGAACATACCAAAGTGGATCTAGGAGAAGTCGCCGCCCCGACGGCAGGGGACTTAGAGGAAATTTTGGAAAACGATCCAAAACTTACTCATGTGGCATTTGTGCACTGTGAAACAACGACAGGCATGCTCAATCCTCTAGCTGAGCTATCCGAGGTTGTAAAGAGATTTGGCAAAACCTTGATTGTAGATGCAATGAGCAGCTTTGGCGGTATCCCGATGGATATTGGACAGTTGGGCATTGATTACTTGGTAAGTTCATCAAACAAGTGTGTACAAGGTGTTCCCGGCTTTGGTTTTGTTATTGCAAAGAAAGCTGAGCTTGAAAAATGCGCAGGAAATGCACGTTCGCTTTGTATGGACTTAGTTGGGCAATGGAAGGATATGGACAAATCAGGCAAGTGGCGTTACACCTCCCCGACACATGTAGTCCGTGCATTTTACCAAGCGCTGGACGAACTGGAGCAGGAGGGCGGCATTGAAGCTAGGTATGAAAGATACAAAGAAAACCATCATGTTTTGGTTGATGGTATGCGTGAGCTTGGATTCCAAACACTTCTTCCGGATGAATATCAAGCTCCGATTATTACTTCGTTTTTATACCCCAATGATGAGTTTGAGTTTATGCCATTTTATGAAGCGGTTAAGGCTCAAGGGTTTGTGCTTTATCCAGGCAAAATTTCACAAGCCGACACATTCCGTATTGGCAACATAGGTGAAGTATATCCTGAAGATATGAGCAGGCTGATTAAAGCTATACGCAGTGCTATCTGAATAAAGCATTAAGCAGATTAAAAGGACTGGGCCCTGAACTCCACGGGGCTTGGTCTTTTTGGTTTTGCAATTTGCATATAGCCTAAACCATCCGCCGGACACGGGTGCTGCTCTGTGAAAAAGCGGGGCGGCCTACGTCAGTCACGTCTGCCTTGGCGAAGACTTGAAATCACAGACAAAATTTGTGTTCCGGGACTGCGGCCGCCCCACTTTCCCACAGAGCAGCGCCCGTGCCCGGCTGGCAAATGCTTTGTAACTAACCATGCGGCGTCTTGGTGAAATGAACTTGAAGCATGTTGCCACTTGCTAGTGCTATGTGTTAAAATGGCTGCGTTAGGTGGGAATTTGTGGTGTGAAGTCAGCAACATGTAGCGGTGGTTTGGCAATGTTGCTGTGCGCTAAAAATTTCGAAGTTCGGAGAATCGGAGGATTTATATATGAGACAAATTGGAGCGGGTGACAGAGCCGCAAAGAAAGATGTTGTGGTGGCGCAGTTTGGGGAGGGGAACTTCCTGCGGGCGTTTGCGGATCAGATGATAGATGTGGCAAATGAAAAAGGATTATTTGACGGCGGTGTGGCCATTATAAAGCCGATAAATTTCGGGAATCTTGATGCTTTTAAGCGGCAGGATTTGATGTATACGGTTATTTTGCGCGGCATGCAGGGCGGCGAGAAAGTAGTTGAGAAGAGGGCGGTAAACGCCATCAGCCAAGTTATAGACCCGTTTGAAGATTATGACAGCTACTTAGAGCTTGCAAGAGCCGAAACTCTTAAAATAGTTGTGTCTAATACGACAGAGGCGGGCATTATATATGATGAAAATGATAAGTTTGAAAGCCGTCCCGCAAATTCATTTCCGGGCAAGCTGGCCCAGTTTCTGTTTGCCCGTTATGAGCATTTTTGCGGTGAGGCTGAGCGCGGGCTGATAATGCTGCCGTGTGAATTAATTGAACAAAGCGGCACAAAATTGCACGAATGTGTGATGAAGGTTATTGCACTCTGGAAATTACCGGAGGATTTTGCCAAATGGATTAATGAATCCTGCATTTTCTGCAACTGCCTTGTGGACAGGATCGTTTCAGGCTATCCCGCGAAAGAGGCCGAGGCTTTGGAGCGGGAACTGCTGGGTTATCACGATGAGCTTATGGTTGTGGGGGAACCCTTTGGGCTATGGGTTATAGCAAGCGGTAAACATGAAGAGGTAGCGGCTGCGTTTCCGCTGGACAGGGCGGGGCTTCCGGTGGTGTTTACTGATGATGAGAGGCCATACCGCGAGCGTAAAGTGCGCCTGCTAAATGGGGCACATACCTCAACGGTGCTGGCGGCATATCTCATGGGGCTTGAAACTGTGGATGAAGCAATGGCGCAGCCGGCCGTGCGGGCGTTTATAGAAAAGACTCTTTATCGCGAGATTGCGCCTACAGTCGCCCTCCCTCGCGACGAGGTGCGCGCATTTGCAGACTCTGTAATTGAGCGTTTTGAAAATCCGTTTTTGGCGCACCAGCTTTTGAGCATTGCCCTAAACTCGGTGTCGAAGTGGAAATCCCGGCTGCTCCCCACATTTAAGGACAGCCTCTTCGAAACAGGGGTGCTCCCAGATTGCATAACCTTTAGTTTGGCGGCTCTGGCGGCGTTTTACCGAAGCGGAGAGCGTGGTGATGGATGCCTCATAGGCAGG
>WQRL01000044.1 GCA_009786775.1 Oscillospiraceae bacterium | reverse complement strand
CGCCGAAATTGAACTAAAAACATTCAAGCCTGAAATCATCGCCGATTTGCAAGAGGAAAACAGGCTGGAAAGTGAATACGGAAAACTCATAGC
Organism: Oscillospiraceae bacterium; assembly: GCA_009786775.1. Classification (GTDB taxonomy): domain Bacteria; phylum Bacillota; class Clostridia; order Oscillospirales; family Oscillospiraceae; genus WRMH01. The sequence continues at coordinate 9,313 of WQRL01000044.1, read as the reverse complement.
CTCGGCGCAGATAGAGTTTGACGGCAAAACCCTCACATTGGCGCAGCTCCACCCATACTACGAGCACCCTGATCAGAAAATCCGTGAAAGCTCCAGGCGAGCGGCAGCAAACTGGTTTATCTCACATGCCGGGAGGCTGGATAGCCTGTATGATGAACTTGTAAAGATAAGGCACGGCATAGGACAGAAGCTGGGCAACGAAAACTTCATACCCGTAGGCTACAACCGGATGCAGCGAAACTGTTACAACGAAGAAATGGTGGGGAAGTTCCGCGAAGGTGTCGTTAAGCACATAGTCCCCGTAGCGCAGCGCCTAAAAGAAGCCCAAGCAAAGCGTATAGGCGTTACGGAGCTACGCATTTATGACGACGGATTTGAATATCCGGACGGAAACGCCAAGCCCAAAGGCACCCCTGACGACATATTCGCCCACGGCAAGGCTATGTACCATGAACTCTCCGCAGAAACAGCAGAATTTATGGACTTCATGCTTGAAAACGAGCTATTTGACATACTCACCCGCCCCGGAAAAAAGGCGGGAGGCTACTGCTCATATATCCCCAAGTATAAATCCCCCTTCATCTTTGCAAACTTCAACGGCACCTCGGGCGACATTGACGTTCTCACGCACGAAGCGGGACACGCCTTTGCAGGCTATGTTTCACGCGATGTCTACCCATCGGCCCTAAGTGACTATTCCGCCGAAACAGCCGAGGTTCACTCAATGGCCATGGAGTTCTTTACATGGCCGTGGATGGAAGGCTTCTTCGGCGAGGACACCGAGAAATATTACTACAGCCACCTGGCTAGTGCCCTTACATTCATCCCCTATGGCACAATGCTGGACGAATTTCAGCACCACATGTACGCAAACCCAAACCTGACACCCCAGCAAAGAAATGACCTATGGCTAGAACTTGAAGGCAAATACCGCCCGTGGCTCAACCAAGAAGACTTCCCCTTCTACGGCGAAGGCAGACGCTGGCAAGCACAGATACACACATACCTGTACCCGTTTTATTATATTGACTACTGCCTTGCTCAAATACTGGCCCTATCATTTTGGGCGCAGACACAAACAGACTTTAAATCCGCATGGGCCAAATATAGACGCTTTGTAGGCTTCGGCGGCACAAAAACCTTCCTAAGCCTCATAGAAGACTCAGGCCTCCCCACACCATTTGAACCAGAAAACCTAAAAGCAGTCGCCACCGCCGCAGTGAAATGGCTGGACAGCAAGTAACGATACAAATAATCCAGCGCAACCAAGAGCGTTTCGGGGCGAAAACCTCGGGACGCTCTTGGTTTATGGTTTTAAGGAGTAAGCGCAGGTTTCTAAGATGCTTAGCTATCGTGACGCGCTTTCCTGAGCGCCCTGATTCGGGAGTTTTCGCGGAAATAGTCCAGTATCAGTGCCGCTATCAAAAGCAGACCACTGGCTATGACTCGGTAATATGCCCCAAGCCCTGTGACGACAAGGCCATTTTGAAAACTGCTGAGCAGGACAATACCTATGAAAACCCCTAGCATACTGCCTGAACCACCCACAAAAGCAACGCCTCCAAGAATAGCAGCAGTATAACCATCAAGGTCTGAACCCAAAATAGCAGATGGCGAACCAGAGTGCATCCTCGCTGCCATCAAAATGCCCGCAAGGCTGGCCAACACCCCATTATTAACAAAAAGCAGCGTTGTGATTTTTTTCGGATTAATCCCGGCAAGCCTGGCCGCAGTGGAGTTCCCACCAACCATGTACACCCGCCGCCCAAACTTAGTTGATGATAATATTACGCCGTACACAATCAGAAGAATGATTGTGATAAAAAACGGCAACGGAAACACCCCGATGTTTGTCGAACCGAGAGCCAAAAACACAGGATGTTCCTGACTGCTGATTGGTATGTTCTGTGCATTGGTCATGACACGGGCAAGTCCGCCATAAACAGAACTGACAGCGAGTGTCGATATAAATGGCACAAAGTTCATTCCGTTTACAAAAAAAGCGTTAATTAGTCCTGTAACAGCACCGAAAACAAGTGTGATTATAAGCGCAGTAATCCAGTGAATGCCCATGCCCAGCAGCATCGCGATTATAACCCCAGCCATCATGCCTGTACTACCGGCAGACAAATCAATCTTTCCGCCAATCAGAAGACACGCACCGCCAATTGCGAGAGTTCCCATTACAAATGCCGCATTAAATATATTCCTGACATTGAAAAGCGTAATGTAGTTGTGGTTTATCATCCAAAATATATAGACAATAACCGCCAAAACAACAATTAGCGTAAACTCTTTTTTACCTACCACTTTCCTTATGGCTCGCCTTATGTTCTCCCTTCTATTTGAGAGGACACTCAAAACCCCCAAGCCAAGCGCAATGACTCCGAAAATAACTAGGCTAACACTTAGCGAATAATTACCCACGGTGAGGAGGGTTGCCAAACCTACGATAAGAGCGGGCACTCCTAAGACAATTAGAATAACACCTACAATTAACATGAGTTTCCTCCTAATCCATCATGGACAATTCGATGACACGTTCCTCGGTTGCTTCATGTCTCGAAAGTCTGCCTGTAATGCGCCCGCTACGCATAACAATAATGTAGTCACTCACATTAAGCACCTCGGTAAGTTCAGAAGATATGAGAATAACACCAATCCCCTGTGACGCAAAATCGTGAATCAACTGATATATCTCCGCTTTAGCACCCACGTCTATACCTTTTGTAGGTTCATCCAGTATTAATATTTTGGTATCCATGAGATTTGACGTCCACCGCCCTAAAATAACTTTTTGCTGATTGCCGCCTGACAGCTCCAAGGTGAGTTTTTCGGCAGTAGGGGTCTTTATTGCAAACTTGCTAATTGCGGAGGCAGCCAGGCTTTCCTCGGCTTTGGTGTCCATAAACAATCTTTTGCTCAGTTTGGGCAGCACTGGCATACTGATGTTATCCCTGATTGAGCGGCTTAGTACAAGCCCCTGTGTTTTGCGGTCCTCTGGGCAAAGCGCGATACCGCTGTCAATGGCTTCCTTTGGCGACTTAAAATTAACAGATTTCCCTTCCAGCAGTATATCGCCTGAAATCACCGGGTCAGCTCCGAAAACAGCCCGCATGAGTTCAGTCCTGCCCGCTCCAACTAACCCAGCAAATCCTAAAACCTCACCGCGCCTAAGTGTGAAGCTAACATTATTAATATCTTCCGTAACGAGATTTTTCACCTCAAGCAAAGTATCGCCTATTTTGTCATTTCTCCGAATACCCGCATACGTATCACCGATATCACGGCCTACCATTGCTTTCACAAGCTCGGCTTCGTTTGTTTGCGAGGTCTCAAATGTTGTTACCAGCTGACCGTCCTTCAAAACTACAATATCATCGGTTATTTGAAAAATTTCAGCCATTCTGTGCGACACATACAAAATAATCTTTCCCCGCTCTTTTAGCTTCCCTATAAGCCTGAACAGCACCGCAATTTCCCGATCTGTCAGAGGTGCTGTCGGCTCATCAAAGGCTATAATATCACTATCACGCCTGTAGGCCTTCATTATCTCAATCATCTGCTGATGCGCTATTGAGAGGTGCCCTACAATGTCGGACGGTTTAACCGGCAACTCAAAGGAATCAATGATCTCCTGAGTTTTCCGCCTCAATTCAGACTTGTTGAGAAACCCAAATTTGCTTTCATGTAAATCGTCGATAAATACATTTTCCATAACACTCATGGCATTTAGCAACTGGCGTTCCTGATAAATCACACTTACACTTGCTTTTATTGACTGATATGGGGAGGTAAAGTTTTTTTCTTCACCGTTAATGCGCACACAGCCACCGTCTGGCACATAGTCGCCACTGAGTATCTTCAAAAGTGTGCTTTTCCCTGCACCGTTTTCGCCCATCAAGGCGCTTACCCGACCACCTTTAACCTGTACACTAACATCATTGAGAGCTTGCACGCCTGGGAATGCCTTGCTTATATTCACAAATTCAAGAGTCCGCTCCATTTGCTAGCCCTCCTGTTTTAATCGTCTTGCCGATTTGGGAATACTTGCCCGGTTGGCTCTACGCGTTGATATATAGTCCAAGGTCAGAGCAAGAAGCAAGAGAAGCCCCGAGGCAACATCCTGCCAAAACGGAGAAACGCGCATAATGGTAAGCCCATTATTAAATGCGTTGATGATTAAAAGACCTAAGAAACAACCAAGCATTTTGCCTGAACCGCCACCGAAAGAAATTCCGCCAAAAATCACTGCTGTAACTGCGGGAAAGGAAAAAGCATTGGTGCCATCCAAGTTGCCTGAGCGTATCCGGGCGACAAAAAGTATCCCAGCGAGCGCACCTAACATCCCGCTGTTTGCAAAAAGCAAGTACGAAAGTTTTTTCGGGTTTAAGCCGGCCAGCCGCGCTGCCTCCCTATTTCCCCCGCACAGATATACCCCTCTTCCAAACTTCGTCTTGGAGAGGATGGTTCCATATACTAAAATTATCGCAAGGGATATCAGGACAGTGACAGGAACGACGTCGCCTATTCTGGCAGTCCCTAGCCAACTTATGACAGGGTCTCGGACTGGAATTGCCCTTCCGCCGGACACTATGAACGAAAAGCCTCGAGCCAAAAAAGTTCCCACTGCGAGGGTTGCAATAAAGCTCTGAATGCGGAATTTATTTACAAGCACTGCATTTATAAGGCCAAACCCAATCCCCATCAAAAGGCAGATGATTACTGCGACAAACCAGGGCACCGTTCCGCCTTCCAAAAGTGCAGCCATTGTCGCTCCGGCTGCCGTTCCGATAAACCCCGGAGAAAGATCAACTTCCCCAGAAATAATCAGCATAGATACAGCCACAGCAAACAATATGAATAACACCATTGAGTTTAGTATTATGACGATGTTAGTGACACTTAGAAACGAGTGGTTAGGGGAAAAATACCAGAAGAAAACGATAATTAACATGAGCATGCACAGCAGAGAAAACGTCTTGCCCTTTATAAACTTTTTAGCTATACCGGCAATATCCATATCTTGCCTCCAACTACTTTAGGATTCCCGGACAATAAATAAAATCCGGATTATTACATATGGCGGCCAAGAAGTTCTCCGCAACTCAGCCGCCATTTGTGGGTGAAATCTAAAAATTCCGTTTTTTTATCCAAGCCCTGCTTCCGCTCTAATCCTATTGAAGAAATCCTGATACGTGTCCCTCGTCACGATTTCGAGTTCCACATAGAAGAACGTGTACAAATCGCCCGGCGCCCTGAGCCCTGACCAAAGGGTGTCTGGAGTTGCCGTACCGTTCATCAAGGCTACGAGTGCGCACAATGCAGGCGCGGCGTATTGAAGCGCATGTATACCGATGCATGAAACCCATGCAGCCCCATCGTAGCCACTATCCCAGGCTGCACTAAGTATATCGCTGCCTGTTGTGGTAATCAAAACCCTGTCCTGCATACCCAGAGATTCCACTGCACGCGCAGCCCCTTGAGCGTAATGCTCAAGACATGCGGGAATAAACCAATGTTCAACATCAGGGTTTGTAGCAAGTATCGCAGATGCCAAGTCAAAACCTGTTTGTTCATCTAGCCGCCCTGCCACACCGTCCGCAGAGAAGATGTTCGTATTGCCTGGAAATAGCTCCTGAAACATTGACAGAGCACCTAGATAACGGTCATTAAAGTCAACATTCGGAGAAAAATTGAAGTTAAGCAACCCAAGCCTTGCTGTGTCAATCTCGCCCCAATATGTGCGGTAATTGTCATACAGCCACTGAGTTTTTATTCTGCCGGCTTGGTATCCATCCAAGCCGACACCCGGCACTATTGCCCGCCCATTTTCATCTCGCACGGAGTTAAGCATGGCTATGTAGGGAATACCTGTGTTATCCAGAACTTCCTTTATTCTTTCGGAGGCGGTCGGGTCAATTACGATTATAAATCCGTCCACTCCCTGCGCTGCAAAAATTTCGATGTTCTGAATCAGCGCGTCAATATCTCCATCGGCATTATAATGGATAATATTGACATTGAGAATATCTTCAAGTTCGACAAGAGCATCACCTATATTTTGCATTAATGGCATCGGCCTCATGAACGACCAGACTACATCGTAGGTACGCCTTGACTGGGGATCGACGTCATCAAGGAAAAATCCGATGGAGTTTGCACCTTCTGACACGTCCACTGTAATAGTTCCTGCGCCATTATTTACCGAGGGCTGAGCTTCTTCCACTGGCGGCGCAGCGTCACCAGGTGCGTCAGATGCGCATGCAATAACTGAAAACGCCATAGCAGCGGCAATTAGTAAAGCAACTACCTTTTTCATCAAACTTATCCTCCATACATTAGTTAGACTTTCATCTGTTGTTCACCTGATTTCACAAGCCGCAATTTTTGTGAAAACTGGTCAAATCAATGCTATCACGCATGAATAAAATTTGTCATTGTCAATATGAAAGGTTTTGAAGTAGATATTTTTTACAATTCGCATATAAAATAGTATGTGCAATCCGCGTCTATGGCTGCACCCCAACTATAATGCGCATTCAGCTAGCCATGGATCAGGACATTTTTACAAAACGCAAAGAAACCCTCCTTATTTAACTCTCTCCGCACCTAAAGAATCCTCGGAGTCCTCAATTGGCAGAAAAAATCGGCGGTTTGATTCCTGCAACTCCAAAAAGTGAAATGCGAGCATTAGTTTGAGCCGTGTCCAGTAATCATTTAAGTCGAGCCCTGTTATTTCTTCAATCCTTGATATGTGGTACAGGACATTGTTTCTGTGCATATGGAGCAATTTTCCGGATGAGGTTGCACGCCGCTCGGAAACAAGATGGGCGTAAAGAATCTGCACAAGCTGGGTATTATTTTCACTGTCATAAGCTATTAGTTTTTTTAGAAGATTATTTTGCAAAGTGTTTGTCAGCGCATCAAAAGAGCCAGCCTGTGCAAAGTGAAGCATGAGGTATATGTAAACATCATTGTAGTAGAACACATCGCCCTTTCCCTTTATTACAGTTGAGTCAAAAACGGCTTGGTCAAATTGCCAAATATTCCCTAGCAATCTGAGCTGAAACCCCAGCGCATGCGCACGTGTTGCTTGCGCACATGCTGCGATGAACTCTGACAGAGTTGCAAATGGCTCACTTATGCCACACAATGCACCGTGCTCCTCAAGCAGTGCAGAAATTCTCTCTAAATTTAACAACGACTGCTCTTTAATATTTGATGAGCTGTAAATATTTAATACGCTCACCTCATAGTTATTTGCAATAATCTTCGAGCGAGGCATATACGCCATTAGCCCGTCCACAAATCGCCCTGTTAGTACAGTAGAGTTATCCTTGAACACAATGCGGTAGGCGTCAAAATGCCCATAGAAGGGAACATCCGCAGTTTTGGCGCGCTCAAAAATAATAAACGGGTTGGTGAGCTCTTTATAAAGCATTTCGTGCAGGAGCGAACTGTAAATTTGAGAAGGAAAGGCTCGTTGCTGCCTTTGAAAGCAAATTTCAATATGCTCCATAAATATCGCAAACAAATCGACTAATGCAAGCGACAGAGGAATCTTGCTGCACACCATGACAACATGCAAAAGCCTCTCGCCTCCATAGCGGCACCATTTGCTGACAACTTCAAACCGGGAAATCTCGCCTAACCTACTGACAATAACCCCTGTTTCCTGCTCATAGAGTTCAAAGCGCCTTGCGCTTCTAAACCTCTGTATTGTTTCCTCCGTATGATACCCTTTTTCCAGCAATGACACATTTATCGGGTCGGAACTGGTAATATTTTTTGTATATGAAAGCAACCTGTACGATGAGTCGAGTATTGAAATAAAGTTTCCCAAAATAGGCTCACACAAATCAACAAGCTGCTGATAATCGCACCCTCCGATAAGTGCGTCTTTCATTTTCACAACCCATTGGCTAATCTGCAAAAAACGCTGCTGAACTAAATTGAGCAGCCATGAAAGATCCCTATTTTCATTGATGGCAATAATTCCGCTCAAAACACTTTCATCATCTTCATCGTCAATAATTCTGTCGCGTATGCACAGATAATTAAACCCTGGAGATTCAACATTTTGCTTAAGAGCATCTGAAAGAAGGCAAACATACAAAATGTCTTTATCCATCTCAAGACGATTTTCAGGCAAAATTGATATCCACCTATAATGTCTTGCTGAGTCAGATTGAAGATAATGCGATCCTCGGTAAGGCTTAAGCACTTCCAGCACTATATTCTGTGTAAATGTCATTACTAATCACCCTCAAATTAAATTGTCCAAAAAGTAAAAAAAGAATAAATCAATACAGCAATAATAGCATACCACATTACACGACTCAACATATGTTTACAAAACATAAAATATTGACTGAATAAAGCTACATAAATGCAAATGACAACAAAGGGGTGATATGGTAGATATTGATAGTGAGCGGTATAGAATCTGCCGAAGCAAAAGAGCGGAGCAAGGCACTAAGACACAGGTGGGCTAGTGCTAACTTGCGCTTCTAATGAAGTTACATGAGGTGATAGTTTTGATAAATGGACGAGAGAACTTGTTACGTATATTCAGACGTGAAAAGCACGAGAGATTCCCAAGAAATGACGATACATATTTCATGATGTTCCCCGGAGAGTGGGGCGGGCCTTGGGGCAAAGGCGACGATAAACAGACAGACTGGTTTGGCATCCACTGGACTGCCGTGCCCAACCAAGGACAAATGGTGACAGAAACAGGGGAATATTTAGTTAGCGATTTGGAAAGTTGGAAGCAGGCCGTACAAATCCCTTTTGATGAACTAGAAAGTTACGATTGGATCGCTGACGCAGCCCGCCAGACGGAAAACTGGGATAGAGGCAGGCAAATGGGGGCAATGATTTTACTCGGAGGGCATTTTGAACGGCTCCATTCACTGACAGGGTTTGAAGATGCCTTAATGTCGTTTTATTTGGCTCCAGATGCTATGTGCGAGTTTTTTGAAGAGTTAACAAAGTACAAAATAAGGTCTTTGCAAAAAATAAAAGAATTTTATAACCCCGATGTTGTCATATACCACGATGATTGGGGGAACCAAAAAAACATGTTCTTTGACCCCAAGCAGTGGAGGCAATATCTAAAACCCTACGTTAAGGCCGTGATTGATGAATGCCACCGCCTTGGAATGTATTTTGAAATGCACTGCTGCGGTCATTTTATGCCTATAATGGACGATTTGGTTAATTTGGGGATTGATTCTACGCAGACTCTACAATACCCGCAAAATGATATTGAAACCGTCAAGAAATTATATGGTGACCGACTCGTAAC
>WQRL01000043.1 GCA_009786775.1 Oscillospiraceae bacterium | reverse complement strand
CATCAACTGCCCATTTTCAGTGCTAAACCGATAATTCTGCACCACACCCGACGGGGCGAATAATCCTGCAAGCCAAGGGATATCAATCAAGGAGCTACGCGAAACCCCAAGTGTAGTTGCGGCTTCCCTTAGGGCGTGTTCCCGCGCTAACATCGCAGTTGCTCCAACGCGTGACTCATCATACACTTCAATACTTTCCGATGCTAAATCACTACTATCTACGGAATTAGCATCTTGTTTGTATAGATATGCCTGAGAGCAGTAACTCTCTTCGTGGTCAACTGTGGCGGATTTTTCCAGCCCGTGCGAGCAAATAGCAACATATTGACAGCTGTAATCTTCCCCATGGCTAACCGCAGCACCAACTGCCACACTCGACGCAATGGCTACCACGGCTAAAAGCACTCCAGTTGCCCTCTTAACAAGATTACGCCTTTTTCTTGCATCTTCAAATTGCATATCCATAAACCCTCCATTAATTTATTTTGAATTTCGTGTATATAACAATAGCATATCTCTCTCACTTTGTGTGCATTTTGGCGTAAGCGGCATCTGTAGTGGCGTGAATGGTAAAAATTAGATTCTCCCCATTGCTCCTGCACATCTTCTCTACGAGGTAAACTTCTTCCATCCCTCTATAAATTCATCAAATTGCAGCGACCGGATAAACTCTACATAATCATCTATATCGCTTATTGAAAGCCTCGGTTCGCTTGTCAGGCCAATAGTGATTTCATCAAATACCGGGGATGCAAATGCCATAAACCGTCCTTGCATAACAACGAACGCCTGCAAACCATCATAATACAGAAACGCCTGAAACAGACCTCCTTCACGGCTGCGCAAAGCAAAATAATTGTCAAGTTCTGCAATCTCCACAACCTCGGCCCGCATATTTGCAATAAATGAGTCAATATCTTTCGGCAGAATCGGACGGATGCTAAAATCAAACTCCTCTCCATTCCACAGATGAATATATCTGAGCAGTGGGGTATCTTCGCCCGGGACAAAGGAAAAGAACATGAATTCGGCTTCTCCGAAATTGCGGATATGCGAAAATCTTTCATCAAGCTCCACAGCCTCATAATAACTATAAAGGCGTATCGACTCCACCGGAAAATATCTGTAAATGCTCTCATAAAAGCTAACTCTCTCCCCGGCGCGCAGAGAGCTTATAATTTCCTCGAAGCGCCCCACCAATCCTATATCCACCGGCCCAACAGCATCGGACGTCGGCACGGTCACAGGCTCATCTGCTTCAAAGACACTTACTCCATCTTGCAGCAGAAATTCAACAATCATATTTGAAACTCGGACTATTTGCGGGAAATAAAGCCTGTCNTAAGTGTCAAGATTGGTATGCGCTATTGCACCGGTGACAAAATCCCCTGAAAGGAAATTAAACGACGGGGCATCCAGGGCAACAAAATTAATATTGTCGCTAAGGGCAACTTGGCCGTTATCAACCGCAACTCCATGTTCTGCCGCAAAATCAGTAAAAGCCTCACGCAATGCGGAGCTTCCGCTGCCTCCGGTTAGAAAAACTTCGCCGTAACTACTTCCGACACAATCTATATTGATATTCCATACATTCTCGTAGCCGGCAAGAACTATTGGCACAAAGTATTGGCTGCCCAACGGCCGCCCATTGTGAACATGCTCTTCACTATTGAAGAAGGCAATAATGATATCAAAATCAAAGGCATGTGTTTGTGACTTCTCTTTAAGGCGTTGCGCAATATATAATAACGCCGCTGTGCCGCTCGCATTGTCAAATGCACCGGGGAAAAATGTCGCCCCGCCTTGTCCTACATGATCAAAATGCGCTGAAATGACAACCGCATTGGCAGGATTTGTTCCCCTTATTCTGCCGACAACATGATACAATTCCATTCTTTCATAGCTGATTGTATTGGTGATGGCTATTCTGGCAAAGTCACCGGTTTTTATTATTTCATAAATTTCATCTGACAACTGGACTTGCTTATCTCTAAAAGTTCTATCTGTCGCCTGTGCTCCGGCAGAGTTCCAAAATGAGCCATTATTTACAAAATAAACAAAATACTCCGCCGAAGGGTCAAGTATCCGCGGCCCTCTGGATCCGCCGATAGGCACGACCGCAAAGTTATCTCCACCGCTTTCTAAAGCCACACTGAAACTGCCTTCACCTAACGAAATGAAAAAATCTGTGCCCTGCTCCAACACCCGGGTTGCTCCATCAGAAATTACTATCATATCTGATCTAATAAATGTGTTAGACCATCCTGTAAATCCGACTTGGAACCCATCTTCGGCATATGGTTCGACACCAAGCTCTGTAAGTCTGCCAGAAAGCCACGCCACCGCTAAGTCGTTGCCCGGAGTTCCCGGCATCCTTCCCGCAAATTCTTCCGAAGTCAGCACCCTGACATAGTATTCAATTAATTCTAATGAACTCAGGCTCTGCGTCAAATCTGCAACTACAGGTTCACCTGCTTCTTCAGGGCTCACCAGAAGCTCAGCAGACGAATCAGCCGGCAACTCAGCTGGCACAGCATCGTCCCTATTGCAGCCAATTAGAAAAACAGACAAAATTATAACTATCGCCGCTATTTTCATTCTCATCTTTTTAAGAACTCCTTGCTTAAAATTTTATTAAGGAAGGAACCTCTTCCTGTCTCAACTAAAAAAATCCGCACGAGAGGTGTTCCAGTACAGGCAACAGCCCAGCCAAACCTACCCGCCTCTAATCACCGTCACTAGCTCAAGCGATACAGGCACTACAGAGATAAATCTATCGCTTTCCTGCCGAGTGCCATAATCCCCATTTTGTCCGAAGGAAACCATCCATTCCCGAACCTCAAATGTCCTTGATACATAAAGATGTACAAACTCGTCAACTTGTGAAGGTTGAATCACAGCAGAAAAGTCGCCACCTCCAACTCTTCCCACAGAAAAGTCTATAGGTATGCGCTCATCGCATGATAATGTTATATGCGCTGGGATAGCACGCCCTCCGTCGCTCCAATGAAAGCCGGAGCCAGCCGTTGTAAAGCGTGTTCCGCCACTAGCCTGATCACGCGCCCTCATAGATATGGTATGTGTACCCGTTGTTTCGGAGATAACCTCAATTTCGCCCCGCCGCCGGGCGTTGCTTCTTTTGAATAAATAAAACTGCCTTTGATGCTCTTCCTCAATTGCATATCCGCAAACTTCATACCCGCTAGGAATCCCAAAGGGAGTATCAAACGAATACATTCTGGCAAGAGATATTGGCGGTTCTGCTATACTCTGGGCAATTGCAAACACAGTACCGCCCAAGACCAGTATGAGCAAAACCGAAAGAACTATAAAAAGCCCGCGCTTTCTTTTAATCACATTTTTCACCGCAATAATCTCCTTAACTCAATTCTTGAGTGCTTAAAATACGTAATTGGTATTTATACCATAACAGCAGAGGGTGCCTGTAACATCATATCTGCTAAGTTGCCGTTTCAATATTTACTGTTCGCGTTTCGCTATCCCAGCCCACATTTGCACCAAAAATTTCCGAAATTACACGAAGCGGCACAAATGTTCTGCCCCTACACCGTCACCTCTTTGCCGCAATTGTGGCAGTATCCGGGATATTTACGCACTGAGAGCTTGTCATCGCAGAACGGGCAGCGCCAGTAACGCCAGTACAGCCAAGATGATACTGTAATAGGCAGCACAGCTAACAGAGCTAACGCATCGGCACGCCTAAATGCGGCTGCGGCATCTAAAACCCTAACGCCGCGCTCATCTATGTGAGATATCTCTTCAATAGATGGTTGCCAAAGTAGCCCAAGAAGTATTAACGCAATTGCCACAAGATACAAAACCATGCAAATCTTCCGCACGTTCCTGTAAGTAATATTAATGGCACTCCCCTCCTGTCAGAAAGTTATACGACCACACGTTCTCCCAAAGCCTCTACCCCAGCATTAGATTCACCAGATCCAGAGGCTCTACAATGCTGCCGTCTTTGTACACGCGCATGTTGCCGCCTGAAACTTCATCTATTAGGGTAATCGTGCCGCCAACGCGCCCGAATTCCAGTTTGATATCGTATAGCTCCATGCCTTTTTCAGCTATGGCAGCTTTAATTACATCTGAGATTTTTCTTGTCAGGTCTTTTAGCGTATCATATTCCTCACCGCTCATGACCCCTATAGCTTCAAGTGCATCGCGGTTAATGAGGGGATCCTCCCTCTCATCATCCTTGAGCGTCACTTCCACAACCCCGTCGAGCGCTTGCCCATTCGTCACATAGTCGCCGTAGCGGCGCAGGAAGCTCCCCACTGCGCGGTAACGGCATATGACTTCTACGCCCTTGCCAAAAATTTTGGCAGGGAGCACTGTCATTTCGGCCTTGCCTATATCTGCACCGACAAAATGCGTGGGAAATCCTTCGGCGTTAATTCTAGTGAAGAAAAATTCAGTCAGCCTGAGTCCGCCTGCTCCCATACCCTCTATCGAAAGTCCCACAGTGTTTGCACCGGGGTCGAAAACCCCATCGGTGCCTGTGACATCATCCTTAAACCTCAGAAGATAGTTGCCATCGTCTAACTGGTAAACGTCCTTAGTCTTGCCTTTGTACACAAAATTCATGTCTGCCCCTCCTAATAATAACTCAACTATAATAATTTAACTATTCATGCTGCCCGTTTGAATTTAGAATCGAAATCGTGTTATGGATTATAAACATCCTGTCATCCAGCTTTGCAATTTGGTCCGCACAGGACACAAGCTCGTCACTCAGATGAGGCGGGATGTGCTCGTCATATTTATATTTAACCTTGTGCTCAAGCGTCGCCCAGAAGTCCATAGCCGCCGTGCGAAGCTGCACCTCCACGGGGATATTCTCCACCTCTCCCGAATAGTACACGGGCATTTCCATAGCGACGTGGTACCCTCTATAGCCGCTGGGCTTGGGGCTTGAAACATAATCTTTTTCACTTATGACCTTCGTGTGCGGCATCGACCTGAGAATTTCCGCCAGAACATAAATATCCTTGGCAAAAGTACAAATAATCCTGACTCCAGCTATATCCTTCACATGCGCCCTAGCATTTGCTGCGGTGAGCTCAAGATTTTGAGTAAATAGCTTCTGTGCGATACTCTCCGGAGCCTTTATGCGGCTTCTTATATTCTCAATGGGGTTGTTGCTGTGAAACGCCTGAAAATCCTGATTTAGAATATCTAGCTTCGTCAGCAAATTTTTCTGCCCCCACCCATAGATGAGAAGCAATTTCTTTAATTCCCTAAACTCCCCCGGCGGGAAAAGTACTGCCATTTAACTACCATCCCTTCAATTTTAGCGGCGACGTTTCTTTGGTCTATTATATTCGCTGTCTATTATATTCCGCTTTTCTCACGAATGCAAGTGTGGTATAATGTATCAAAAGTTTTTGCAATTTTCAAAAAAGGAGATTAAGATATGCTAATCAAAACTCTTCAAGTCGGAATGATCGGAACAAACTGCTATATTGTCACCGATGAAAATACCCTCCAATGTGCAATAATAGATCCGGGCGGGGATTCAAACACCATCCTTGAATATGTTGAAACCAACAAACTCAAACCCGAGGCTATTTTCCTCACCCACGGCCACTTTGACCACCACTTAGGCCTTGAAGCTGTCATGGACGAAACAGGAGCACCAGCTTATATTAACAGGGCGGACGCAGTGGACGGCGGCCCTGCAAATCCTCACAAACTTGACGACGGAGGCCGCATCAAATGGTATGACGAAGGTAGTACCTTTGAAATCGGCTCACTGAAGTTTGAAGTCCTTTCAACCCCGGGGCACTCCCCTGGCTCTGTAACCCTCAAATGCGAAACAGCCCTCTTCACAGGCGACACACTGTTCCGCGACAGTTGTGGCCGCACAGACCTAAGCGGGGGCAGCATGGAAATACTTCTCACCTCACTAAAGCGCCTATCTGACTTGCCAGGCGACTATGAGGTATATCCCGGCCACGCCGAGTCTTCCACAATGGAGCGTGAGCGCAAGTTCAACTACTACATAAAGCATGCCAACGGCGAAGGATAGGCGGTAGACTATGCGCCTTGAGCTTATAGGCCATGACTACAAATATGCGGTAGAGCAGATTCTGCTATCCCTATTTCCCGAGGAAAGGCCGCATTATTCAAGCGACCTCACTTCAGGTTCTTCCGAACCCTTTACGAGGTCTGTGCTCTCGGACACAGCGGTCTTTGCCCAAGCTACCACCACAATCCACTACGGGGGCAATGTTTCCAGGGGTGTTTCCAAAATTCGGCGTTCACAGCTTACAGACAAGCTCATTACCGACAGGCTGCTTCAATCCATAATCAAGCAATCCTTTTACAAAGCCGCAATCCAGCTTCTTCCCGCTCCGCCTCAGTGGGGCTCACTCACAGGAATCCGTCCCGCTCAGATAGCTGCCAAGGCTCTCACACA
The DNA here is from genome assembly GCA_009786775.1 of Oscillospiraceae bacterium. Classification (GTDB taxonomy): domain Bacteria; phylum Bacillota; class Clostridia; order Oscillospirales; family Oscillospiraceae; genus WRMH01. Next base: position 3,185 of record WQRL01000043.1, on the reverse strand, counting down.
AGGCAGCAGCCCTCAATCCGCATCCCGTTTGCTCACGGACAAATACCACGTTTCGGCGAAGAGGGCGGACATGGCTACAAGAGCTGCACAAGCGGCTCTCAAACTAAAAGGCAACCTCGCGCAAAACGACATCTCCCTATACGTGGGAATCCCCTTTTGCCCAACGCGCTGCACATACTGTAGCTTCGTAAGCAACAGCGTGGAGAAGTCATTTGATTTAATGGAGCCCTTTGTAAGCGTACTTCTGCGCGAAATCGAAACCGCAGGTAAAACTGCTTTAGATTTAGGGCTCAGGGTGCGGGCCGTATATTTCGGTGGAGGAACTCCAACCACTCTGCCCGATGCTGAGCTTAAAGCCGTCATGGCGGCCCTACAGACAGCCTTTGATCTCTCAGATGTGTCGGAATACACTTTTGAAGCGGGCCGCCCGGACACCATAACCCGCGAAAAACTAAAGATAATATGCAGCCACGGGGCGGACAGAATTTGCGTAAATCCCCAGTCAATGTCGGACAATGTCCTCAAAGCCATCGGCAGGGCGCATGGCAGGTCGGATGTACTTTCCGCCGCGTCGCTCGTGCGTGAAACAGGTGCCGCACTCAATGTAGATATTATCGCAGGCCTGCCAAGCAGCACTCCGGAGGACTTCAAGGACACAGTTGACACCCTCCTGGGCTTAAAGCCTGAGAACGTAACTGTCCACACCCTGTCACTCAAAAAAGGCTCAAAAATAATGCTTGAAGGCACCAAAATCCCTAGCGGCGAAGAGGTTTCTCAGATGCTGGACTACGCCTCTTCCGCACTAAGCGGGCACGGCTACAGCCCCTACTATCTCTACAGGCAGAAGTTTACTTCCGGCGGCTTTGAAAATACCGGCTGGTGTCTGCCTGGATACATGGGCATCTACAATGTTTGCATGATGGAAGAGCTCTGCACAGTCATCGCCCTAGGCGGTGGCGGTGTGACTAAACTCGTTTTACCCAGCGGCCGGATTGAGAGGATTTTCAATGCGAAGTATCCGCGGGAATATATAATGTTTGAAGAAAACCTTCCCGGCAAGTACGGGAAAATAAGAGATTTTATAGCGGGCGATTCCCGCTTGCAGGAGGTGTAACCCTATGCCATATCCATACTGTATTGAAGAAATAAACAGCCGCATAAAGTCGGATCCCGCAGCTTTTGCCGCCGAATGCGAGGCCATTTATTCCAGAAAAGTAATGGAAGCTGCCGGCATGATTAAAGAGCGGGCTGAGTTTAGCAGCGTTGTGTTTCTGTCCGGCCCGTCAGGTTCAGGCAAAACTACCACAGCACTAAAGATATGCAGCGCACTGGAAAACCTTGGCATCAAGGCGGCTACAGTGTCCCTTGATAAGTACTATCTCCCTGCGAGCCGCGAATCCGCCCCCCTTCAAGAAAATGGCGAGCTTGACCTGGAATCCCCTTTCTGCCTTGATTTGGATTTGCTGAACAGTCATTTCCGCTCACTTGACAAGGGCGAAGAGGTCATAATCCCTCATTTCAGCTTCAAGCTGCAAGCCCGTGACCCCGCCAAACACAAACCCATGAGGCTGGGGCGGGGCGAGATAGTTATTTTCGAAGGCATCCACGCCCTCAACGACATGCTCTGCGGGGAGCATCCTGACGCTTTTAAGCTATATATCTCCGCACGCTCCGACATTGAAAAAGACGGCAAGATTTTGTTCAAGCGGACTTGGACAAGGCTTTTGCGCAGAATTGTGCGCGACGAGAACTTCCGCGGCACAGGAGCCTCCGAAACACTCAAGATGTGGGCAAATGTGCGCGAAGGCGAGAAAAAATACATTTCACCATTTAAGCACAAGGCAGACATCCTGTTCGATTCGGCCATGCCCTATGAGGTTTCGATTTTGAAGCACTTTGCACAGCCAGCCCTCGCCGGCATACCAGGTGAGTCTGACAGGTTTGAAGAGATGCAGGATCTGCTCTTAGCGCTTGGCGAATTTGAGGAAATGGACACCTCATTTGTCCCTCTCGAATCTATTCTAAGGGAGTTTATAGGCGGGGGGGCTTATAAGTATTAACCCATCACAGGCACCTCAATCTCAAGATTTTTGTAAAATATATGTGACAACTGCGATTTCTTCGTAAATTAATGGTATAGTACAGTTGCACATGATATTCTTGGAGGAGTCGGCGTGATTAGAAATTTTCTACGTAATTTCATGATTGGCAGGTACGGGCCTGATCATCTTAACATAGCGATGATTATAGTTTCGTTTATACTGTCAATCGTCCATGGCATAACTCAGTTTTTGCCGATTTTAATCCTGTCCTATTTGCTGCTGGTGCTCGCTATTTTCCGTATGCTTTCGAGAAGCATTGAGCGCAGGCGCAGGGAGAATGACTGGTTCATACGTTATTACTGGCCTGTAAGGACCAAGTTTGTACGCGCCTTTTCAAACCTCCGGGACAGAAAGACATATAAGTATTTCAAATGCCCTAGCTGCAATAACACTCTTAGAGTGCCCAGAGGCAAGGGTAAACTTCAAGTCACCTGCCCTAAGTGTGGCGAGCGTTTTATAAAAAAGACATAATCTGCACGGCTATAGAGAGGAATGATTAAAATGGCCAAAGAAAGAACATTTGTAATGCTTAAGCCCGACTGCATTAAGCGCGGGATTGTGGGCGAGGTCATTACTAGGATGGAGAATAAGGGCTGGCGAGTTGTCGAGGCCAAGTCGAAAGTCCTTGAGGCGGGCTTTCTCTATGAGTTTTATGACCACATAAAAGAGCGTCCTTATTTTCTAGATGTGTTTAACTACATGCTCTCAGGCATGGTGCTCGGGCTAATAGTTGAGGGCGAGGATACCATAAATGGTATGCGCCGTCTTATCGGCCCTACAATCATCGAGGAGGCGGCTCCCGGCACCATAAGGGGCGACTTCGCTGTAAGTTCAGCTAACAGTCTGATACACGCATCAAAGAGCGCTGAGAATGTAAAGAAAGAGTGCGATATTTTCTTTAGGGTTTAACTACTACTAACACCTGCGGACGTGCGTTGCACGTCCGTATTTGTTTTGCTGTAATTCCAATATGTCTGAAACCATCCGCCGGGCGGGGGCAAATGCTCTGTGAAAAAGCGGGGCGGCCTTCGTCAGTCACGTCTACTCTGGAATAGGCTCGAAACCCATCCTAAATTTGTGTTC
>WQRL01000042.1 GCA_009786775.1 Oscillospiraceae bacterium | reverse complement strand
TATCTCGTAGTACCATTCAGTGGGGGCAACGCAATTGTCTCCACATAAATCAGGAGTGGCACAAATTGACAATATATTGTTTTCTCTGATGTTCCAGCGTATATCCAAGCTGGACATTGTGCCGAGGCCGTCTTCTTCAAATACGTAATACGGGGAGCCAAAAAAGTTCCAGCTGCCTACTATGCTTGATTCCACCACCTCGGCTTCATCAGCGCTTTGTGTGCCGCCACAGCCAACCAATGTTAGCATCATAGATACTGTCACGATGACTGTTAGTAAATACATTCCCTTTGTTTTCCAGTTTTTCATGTTTTCCTCCAAATTTTTATTTACAGAATATATTATAGCGGCTAAAAAATGGAAAAATGCGAATCTGACATGTTTACCTTGAATCTGACAATTTAATTCGTTTCGAGTTTTCATTTTGCACAGTATAAGTGCCGTAGGTCATTGATGCTACGCATTTAGCTTGTGCAATATATGTTTTTTTGAAAAAAATGGAACTTATTTGAAAGTATTACGTCATATGGACTAGTGCAGCAGATTAGGCTTTGTTGTGCTGAAGGAACAAAAACTTAAAGAACATGAGGTATTAAAATGAAAAGAAAAGTAATTATCGCCGCACTGATAGTAGTAGTGTTAACAGTTGGTATAGTTAGTGCATTTGCACTGAATTCTGATTTGCCGGAGGATGCTGCTAGAGTTACTGCGAGATTCTCTGTAGAAGACTTGGAGGTATGGTTAGAAACGCAAGCAAGTGAAGCGGAAAAAGAACTGATTTTGGTTTCAGAGGATGGTGAGCTTGTTATTCATGTAACTGACGACACAGCTATCTACTTTGAAGATTACGTTCCACTCAGCGATGAATGTGACGGTCAAACGAGAGAAGTTCGTGAAGTGCTGTTTGGACGTACACTTGCAGAAGTCCTTGAAAGCAGAAACATGGTTGTGACATTTCTAGAAGGCGAACCTGCTGAAGCTATAAGCATAGAAATTTTGTTTGAAACGGCTGTTCACCTCCCGGGGCTAGTAGAAATTGCACCTGAAAGTGGATACGTTGGTATTGTGACGCTTCCGGCTGAAATCGACCCGGCTGACTTTGACCCACTTGTCCTAAACGGTGAAATCGTGGTAAATGGAGAAATGGTTCCAAGTGCAAACCTTCCGTTTTTTAGTGAAACAGAAAACGTAGTCATGGCTCCGCTTAGAGTAATCGCAGAAGCATTAGGCTATGATGTAAACTGGGATGCGACACTGAGAAGCATTAGACTTGGTGTAGCTATACATGTTTGGGTTGGCAATACTGAAGCCCAGATTGGAAGAATGGCTCCTATTGAACTTTCAGCCGCACCTGTTATTATAGATGGTGTGACATATGTTCCAATTGATTTCTTCAGAAATGTTCTTAATCAAACTGCTTATGTGTTTGAAGGGCAATTTGTTGTTGAAACATATAGTGATATGAGCTAATTGCAAAAATAGCAAATGGTGTTGCTTAAAAGCGAACGGGAGGTCAATTGCCACCCGTTCGTTTTTTTGTGGCCTCTTTTTTGCATTGATATAACAATTATGGAAATAATGATAGAAAGTTTTGTATTGCTAAGTCATGCACGTTGTGATACAATGTTGCCAGGTAGATATACAGTGAAAAAGGAGATGATTTCATGCCTAAGTCTATAGCAATACGAATTGATGATGAATTAAAGCGACAAGCCGAAACAACGCTTGATGAACTCGGCTTGAACATGACAACCTATGTGATTTCCAGTCTAAAAGCACTCGTCCGAGAGCAGGGTGTGCCGTTTGAACTAACCACAAAACAACGTGCAAACGAGCAATATCAGTCTAAATTAGACGATGCGTTTGAGGATTTAGTAAGTAATGGTGGCTTTGAGTATTTGGGTAAAAATGAGGACGGCACAGCTAAATTTGGAGATAAGCCAGTCAAGGCAAGCCTATGAGGGTGATTTTTGCAAAATCAGCCTTGAAAGAATATCAGAGTTGGGAGAAATCCAATCCAAAGACCGTTGCGAAGATAGATGAACTCATTGAGGACATTTTAGAGAGCGGTCTAAATGATGGCAAAGGAAAGCCTGAGAAACTAAAGCACTACAAAAACCCTGTGCGATTCTCAAGAGAGATAAACAAGGGTGATAGGCTTGTCTATTTTTCAGATGGTCAGGCACTATTCATATTGTCGTGTAAAGGGCATTATGATGACCATTAAGTAAAGAAAAATAAGGGCACCGATTATGACGGATAAACGCCCAAATAACTACAACTGGCGTGGGTGGCAAAATCTACATGATGAATATGTTTCAAAGATAGAAGCCGCAGGAGCAAGAGTTACCTACGCAAAACAAAAGTATGGGTACTTGCGCACCACCCGCAACCAATTTTCAGTTAAGACAGTTTTTGGTGTGTTCATCACATTAAAGGCTGTCTTTTCTATAGCGTCAATGCCGAAGATAACTATTAAAATAATTTTAAGTGTTTTTGCTAAAGCCTTTGTATTATATAGCATAAGCGCGCTAAACTGAATGAACTGGAGGTGATTTTCTGAAGGATGAAGATTTGATTGAAAGAATTTATAGTAAGAACCAAGAGGCTTTTTCATATATGGTTGATGCCTATAGTAAACTCCTTTGGGTGGTTGTTGGCGGCATCCTAAAAAACATGGGAACAACTGAGGACATAGAGGAATGTATAAGCGATGTTTTCTTACAAGTTTGGATAAATCCAAAGGCCTATGACAGCAAAAAAGGTACACTAAAAAACTATTTGGCTGTTATTGCAAGGAGCAAGGCGCTTAACTCATTGAGAAAGCTGACAAGGGCGGATATTATCGGGCTTGATGAAAACACAGTAAGTGCAAAGGATGATTTGCTTGCCGATGTAATGAACAAGCAGATGTATCAAGAACTATATACGGCAATTAACTCACTTAGTGAGCCAAACAAAGAGGTTGTAATCCGTCGATATTTTTATGATGAAAAGCTCGGGCAGATAGCAAAAATAATTTCGATTTCTGTAAAAGAAGTTGAGAACCGACTATATCAAAGTAAACTTAAACTGAGAAAAATATTAAAATGAACCGGAGGTTACTCTATGCAAAACAATGACATAATTGCTGAGCTGTCAGATGAGCAACTTGATGATATGCTGTCCTACACTCCTGTTTTTACCAACCAAAACCGCGCAAATATAAAAAAGCATTCCGTCGAAAAGATAACTCTCTTTGAGCACCGCAATTCCCATGAAAAAGTGCAAGCTGCACAAAACCAAATACAAGAGGATAAGCCTGTTATAAAATTACCACTATTCAAGAGATTTGGTTTAGTCGCAGCGGCAGTGATTGTTGTTGCTGTATTATTTGGCGCAACAGCATTTGCGGCATGGCGCATCCTTAACATCGATATTTACGAGTTTATACATGGGGAGCCAAGTGAGAGCTCAGTCTCAGCAGAAGCTGCTGCTCATACATCTGTAGTTATGCTTGAGAGATTATTCGATATTGACGTAGATGAAGCTAGACTACAAATGGCATATCAAGACGGCATTTGGGCAGGCTTTGCTACCCGCGAAAACAGTGATTATACAATGTTCCACTTCCGCGTAAATGCAGAAAACGGTCAGTTGCTTAGCGTTCACTACAGTCCCTGGGGTGAAGAAATCGAAGATGTTGTCAACTTTGAGATTCACAATGAAATTATCCCCACACCGGCGCAAAACCTTGAGTTTGCCACACTTGCTATTTCAATTGTTGACTCAAACAACATCTTACAAGGCTATGCAACAAGAGCGAGGCTGCTCCCGCTTGTTACAAGTCCAAACAGATTGACTGAGGAGGTTGCCATGACTGTCTTTGCGGTCCAGGTTGAAAATGATAGTGGGCTGACAGCCATATTGAGTTTCCATGAACTCACTGGAAATGCTCCAAAGCTAACATCAATAACTGTGGACACAGAACATACGTTGCCGGCAGCGATTAGCCAGCTTGAAGGGAGTTGGGTTGAAAATCCAAGGTAGTTGACCGCCTTCAATATCTGTGCATTTTATCCGAGAGTGCAAGGTGATGTAAGAGTCCTGAGTAAACGAAAATGAATAAAACAAGAGTCGATAATCGGGAGAACATCCTAGATTATCGACTCTTTAGCTTTATGGTTACTAATGGTTTCGTTGAAATTTTGGTATTGCTATTTTTTGCATATAGACATACAATGAAAAAGGAGATGATTTCATGTCAAAGTCTATAGCAATACGAATTAATTATGAACTCGGCTTGGACATACCCCCCCCCCCTTTGCTTTAGGACTAGCCAAGGGAATGAATAAAAACAAAGGAGGCCTATATATGAGTGAGATTAAAACCGCAGTATGTCCGCTGCCGAATGGCGAGAGAATTTTCTACCGCAGTTATGGAGAAGGAGCGGACACTCTGTTGCTGCTCCATGGAAACTTGGCAAGTTCCAGGTTTTTTGAAGAGTTTTTTCCTTATTTGAAAAATTGCCGGATAATTGCGCCCGATATGCGCGGTTACGGCGATTCGAGCTATGACAAGCCTTTTGGCACGCTGGTTGAGCTCGCTGAGGATTTCTCGGCCTTCTGCAACGAACTCGGCCTTAAGTCTATTTTCGCAGGCGGCTGGTCAACAGGCGGCACTGTGGCAATGGAACTCGCAGCCATCCGGCCCGACTTGGTGAAAGGCCTGGTACTAATAAGCTCAGTGTCTTGTCAAGGCTTTAACATCCCGCCGAGGGATGAGCACGGCGACCCCATGCCCGATGGAGTTTACCCCGATAGAGAATCATTTGACAAAGATCCCATGGTCAGCATGATTGGCAATGCCCTTAAAACTAAGGACTATGTAACTCTCAAGTCCATTTGGGATTCGCTGATTTTTACGAAAACAACCCCCGGCGGCGAAGAGTATACCCAATATCTGGAAGCCTCTTGTAAGCAGCGTAGCAACAATGACGCTTACTGGGCCCTGACCAAAATAAACATGACTGATTCCGCAAATTACAAAGCTCCCGGCAGCGGTCATATAAACTTGATAAAATGTCCGGTATTGGCATTTCACGGCGATGACGACCTCGTTTTGGCCATAAACCACGCGAAGGAGAACAAAGCTGCCCTCGGGGACAAAATGGAGCTGATAATTTTAGAAAATTGCAGTCACGCATCTTACTGGGATCATCCAAACGAAATGGCTGAAAAGATTAATTCGTTTATCGGGGATGACTAGTAAGGCTGTAGCAGGGCGGCAGTTATAATTGTCTTGCCCGCCATAAAGGGAGATGATATAATGACCGCAAACGGTCATTATATGTGATTTAACTGCATATATCATTTCGGCACAAGTGCCTATGATAAAAGTGACCGCAAGCGGTCACTTTTAATTTGAGGAGTTTCGCGTATGATTTTTGATTCAAGCTACAACCCATACACCTCGCGCAGGATGATGGTTTATGGGAGAAATGGCTGTGTGGCTGCTAGCCAGCCCCTGGCAGCGGAGGCTGGCCTGCATATTTTGCGCATGGGTGGCAATGCTGTCGATGCAGCTATTGCCACAGCAGCGTGCCTGACGGTTGTTGAGCCGACCTCTAACGGCATAGGCGCTGACGCTTTTGCTTTAGTTTGGATGGGCGGGGAGCTGCACGGGCTCAACTCCAGCGGCCCTGCCCCTGCATCTATTTCACTTGATGCTGTAAAGAAGCTCGGACATGAGAAGATGCCCGCTTTCGGCTGGATTCCTATTACCGTTCCGGGTGCGCCGGGGGCGTGGGCGGAGCTTAGCCGCAAATTCGGCAGGCTGCCCCTCTTAGACGTGCTAAAGCCTGCCATTGCTCACGCCCGCAAAGGTTATCCTGTTTCTCCTGTAGTTGGACATTCTTGGCTAAGAGCATATAATGGCTATAAGGCAGGGACTTCAGGCCCAGAATTTGATGAGTGGTTTAGAGTATTTGCACCCGGTGGCCGTGCGCCGGAGGCTGGAGAGATATGGTCTTCGCCAGATCATGCGAGAACTCTTGAAGAGATTGGCGCAACAGATGGCGAGAGCTTTTACCGAGGTGGGCTTGCCAAAAAAATTGCCGAAGCATCGGAGGCGGCAGGGGGGTTCCTTGCTGCGGAGGATCTCAAGGCTTTTAAGCCTGAGTGGGTAAAGCCCATAAGCGTAGGATACAGGGGATATGATGTGTGGGAACTTCCCCCTAACGGACAGGGCATTGTCGCGCTGGCGGCTCTTAATATACTAAAAGGATATGAATTTAGCCACCTTGAGAGCACCGAAACTGCACATAGGCAAATCGAAGCTCTGAAGCTGGCGTTTACTGCGGGTAAGCAGGTTATAGCTGACCCTGCATATGTAAGTAAAAGTCATGTGGAATACTTGCTGGGGGATGATTTTGCAAAAGAGGCCAGGGCAAAAATGGGTGAGAGGGCCATAGTGCCGGAGCCCTTTGATTTGCCCAAAGGCGGGACGGTGTATCTATGCACTGCCGATGGCGAAGGAAACATGGTTTCGTATATTCAGAGCAGTTACATGAGCTTCGGCTCGGGAATTGTCATACCCGGCACCGGAATTGCAATTCAAAACCGTGGGAACGAATTTAGCCTGGATGAGGGGCATATTAACCGCATTGAGGGCGGAAAACGCCCTTATCACACGATTATTCCCGCTTTCCTTACCAAGGGTGGTATGCCCGTGGGGCCTTTCGGGGTCATGGGTGGATACATGCAGCCCCAGGGGCATGTGCAAGTTATTATGAATACAATTGATTTTGCCCTAAACCCGCAGATGGCTCTCGATGCTCCCAGGTTTTGCTGGTCGGAGAATTTGAAGGTCGAGGTTGAGAGGAACTTTCCAAGACATATTGCGGATGGACTTAGTTCGCGCGGGCATGAGATTTCTGTTTCGCTTAATACGTGGGATTTTGGCCGCGGACAGATTATTTGGAGAGATAACGCAAGCGGAATCTTGGCATGCGGTACGGAGTCGCGGGCAGATGGGGCGGTGCTGGCGTTTTAGGCGGGCTATTGATTATCTCAAAATTTAAGTCTGGGTATAGCCCTTTGGTGCTACGCTTTCTTTGAGAATAACATCATGTGCGCCACCTTCTACTATTGAGGTTGCGGAAACTAATGTTAGTTTGGCCTTGTCTTGGAATTCCGGGATTGTGAGGGCACCGCAGTTGCACATTGTTGAGCGCATTTTGCTCAAAGTGATGCCCAGATTATCTTTTAGGCTGCCTGCGTAGGGAACGTAAGAGTCTACACCCTCTTCAAAGGAGAGTCCGTCTTTGCCGCCTAAATCGTAGCGCTGCCAGTTGCGTGCGCGTGCGGAGCCTTCGCCCCAGTATTCTTTCATGTAACTGCCGCCTATGCTTACGCGGTTTGTGGGGCTTTCGTCGAACATGGCGAAATAGCGGCCAAGCATTAAGAAGTCTGCCCCCATGGCTAGCGCCAATGTGAAGTGGTAATCGTGTACGATACCGCCATCGGAGCATATGGGGATATACGTCCCTGTGCGGTTAAAATATTCGTTTCTGGCATCGCTTACGTCAATGACGGCTGTGGCTTGGCCTCTGCCGATGCCTTTTTGCTCGCGGGTGATGCATATGGAGCCGCCGCCTATGCCCACTTTTATAAAATCAGCTCCTGCGTCAGCAAGGAAGCGGAAGCCTTCACCGTCCACGACGTTGCCTGCTCCGATTTTTACAGTGTTGCCGTAGTTTTCGCGAACCCATGCTATGGTCTGTTTCTGCCATTCTGAGTAACCTTCGGAGGAATCTATGCAAAGTATGTCGGCTCCTGCCTCAATTAACGCAGGTATGCGCTCAGCGTAATCACGGGTGTTTATTCCTGCGCCGACGACATATTGCTTGTGCTTGTCAAGAAGTTCGAGAGGATTGGCCTTGTGCGAATCGTAGTCCTTGCGGAAAACCATGTGTACCAAAGTGCCCTGCTCATCGACTACAGGCAGGCAGTTTAGCTTGTGATCCCAAATTATATCGTTGGCTTCTTTGAGGGTTGTGCCCGGCGGTGCTGTAATAAGTTTGTCTATGGGCGTCATAAATGTACGTACCAGCTCAGTGCCGTCCATGCGGCTGACTCTGTAGTCACGGCTTGTAACAAGGCCGACGAGCTTGCCGTTTGGGGTGCCGTCGGAGGTGACAGCCACGGTGGAGTGGCCTGTCCTATGCTTCAAGGCTTGGATATCCACGAGGGTGGCATCAGGGCTGATGTTGGAATCGCTTGTCACAAAGCCCGCTTTGTGTGATTTAGCCCTGCGCACCATCGCAGCCTGTTCTTCTATTGCCTGAGAACAATAAATAAAAGACATCCCGCCCTCTCGCGCCAGTGCAACGGCCATATTGTCATCAGACACAGCTTGCATAATGGCGGAGGTCAGCGGGATATTGATGCTCAGTTCAGGTTCTTCGCCGCGCGCATACTTAACCAGCGGAGCTTTTAGGTTTACGTTATTGGGGATGCAGTCAGGGCCGGAGTAGCCCGGAATTAGGAGGTACTCGCTGAAGGTGCGCGATGGATTTTCAAAAAAATAAGCCATATGAAGGGGTCTCTCCTTTCTCTTTTTGGAATAATTTATTGATATATTAGGAAAATTATAGAATGCCGTCCGTTGAGTGTCAAGGGTTATTTTTGAATGAGAAAATATTGGCGGTGCGCCTGCCCAGGGCTGCAAACCGCGCAAATGATTTATTGTTGCAATTCCAGCATATCTAAAACCATCCGCCGGACACGGGCGGGCACTCTGGGAAAAAGCGGGGCGGCCTCCGTCAGTCACGTCTACTCTGGCATAGGCTTGAAACCATAGGCGAAACTTGTGTTCCAGGACTGCGCCCGCCCCACTTCCCCCCAGAGCGCCCACCCGTGTCCGGCGGATGGCTTTAGATGTGTGTTAGTTGTAGAAATTTCTTTTAAGATTTATTTTAATTTTGTTCATGCTATTGACATATAAGGAAACTATATTCATTATAGTAGGATGTAGTATTAGCATTAGTAAATAGTCAATATCAGTTTTCGACGTTAGGAGGCGAAAAATGAACATAGATAACGAACAAAACATGGATATGAAACAACCTGCGGATGTCCCTGAGATACTTTCGGCTGAAACATCTCCTGAGATAACCTCGGAGATATCTGAGCAGCCACACGAAGCCCATCATGTGCATGTGCATGTGACGAGGCATCAACAATATGAGAATAACCATGGGTCATCTTATGGCGAAACTCCGATAGCCCCCGAGATTACGGCTCCGCAAGAGGTGTCGGAAATCCCGGACGCCGTGGCAATTCCAGAAACTGCGGAAGTCCCAGAAGCTGTGGAAATCCCAGAAGTTATAGAAGCCCCAGAGATTTCAGAAGTTGCGGGGTCCTATACAGCCCAAGAAACTGCCGAAGCCTCGGCGGAGAAGCAGGATGTGCAGGAGTGGGGGCTGCGCAGGCGCGGAGATATAAACCCCGAAAACAAAAGTCCGGCTGAAGAGCGTGAGCCATCTTACAGAGATGCAGCTTACTGTGTCCCCAAAAACAATATGGCCAACATGTATTCCCCGGGGGGGCACACCAGGCATCATAACCACCATCTCGAATATGACCGCAGGCGTGGTGACCGCAGGCGTGGTGACCGAAGAGCTGAAGACCGCAGGGCTGATGACCGCAGAGGATACGACCGCAGAGCCACAGATAATGTGTACAATATGGAGCGCTCAGATGAGCAGGAACCGGTGAAGCGCAAAGGCAAACGTGCGGGCATTGGGTTTCTTAGGGCGGCGTGTATTGTCCTTGTGTGTGCCATTTTTAGTGCG
>WQRL01000041.1 GCA_009786775.1 Oscillospiraceae bacterium | reverse complement strand
TGAGTGGGGGATAACCTACAAGCTGGATGCCCACGCATGGCCAATCGACGGCCCTATTCAGGCGCCCCTTAAAGATGGCAATGACTGGAAAAACTATACAATGCCCGATGCGTCGGAGGATTGGCGTTATAAGGGGCTGAAAAACGTAATACAAAGATCTCGTGAAAACGGGATGGGGGTGCTGGGAAATGTCAGAGGCCCTTATTCGGCATCATGGCTCTTATTTAGCATGCAGGAGTTCTCTATGCTATTTTATGAAGAGCCTGAAACAATTGACAGCGTTCTGACAGCGCTTACCGAGTTTGCCATAGTTTCCTTCGGCAAGATGGCAGAGGCCGGTGTAGATGCTTTGGTTATTTCCGATGATTACGGCTCCACACAGGCTCCGCTTTTCTCTCCCGACCATTTCCGCAGGTTTATAAGGCCGCACATTGTCCGTATGGTTGAGGCTGCCAATAAGCTGTCCTTGCCTTTGGTTCTGCACAGTGACGGCCATGTAGCCCCGCTTATGGATGATTGCGTGAGCGCGGGAATCCACGGCTGGCATCCGGTTGAAAGAGCCGCAGGCATGGACTTAAAAGCGACTAAAGATAAGTACGGGAACAAGCTCTGCCTGTTCGGCAATGTCGACAGCAAGGTTGTTTTGACAAAGGGTTCGGCAGAGGATGTGGCTGCACAGGTAAAAGAATGTATTGAAATAGCTGCACCCGGCGGTGGCTATTGCCTGATGTCCGACCACAGTGTCCACGAAGAAATCCCAAACAGCAATGTTTTTGCCCTATATGAGGCAGGCAGGCGCTATGGACGTTATCCACACAAGTAACGGAGGTGTTTAAGTAATGCTAACTCCAAGAGAACGTTTTACCCGGTGCGCATTTGGGCAAGATGTGGACAAATTGCCCGTACAGTGCGACTTTTCAGCAAGCGGTTTGCAAGGCTTTCTGGCAAGCAGGGGAGTTGACCGCGTCAGCGACCTTGAACTTCTGCCTTTTTTTGACAATCATGTGCTCTATGCCTACATGGATGGCGTCACACTTCGGCTCAAGACCTGTGATTACAGGGGGGAGCATATAATTTATGACGAGTGGGGCAACGGCTGGGATACAACGCAAGATCTCATGTACTGCACCGAACCTCTTGATAGCTGGGAAAAGTTAGAATCTTACACATTTCCCGACCCTGATGCCGCAGGCTATCTCGATTATACAAAGCGGCTCATAAGCGAGGGTTATGCGCGTGATTTGATTGTCACATCCTATCATTTTTGTACGCTTTTTGAACGTGCTTACATGCTGCGCGGATTTGAAAACATAATGATGGACATGCTTCTGGAGAGCGACAAGGCAAACATGCTTCTGGACAAAATAACTGATTTTCATGTGAAACTTGCCAAGAGGTATATTAAACTGGGGGTCAACTGCGGAAGAACTGTAGATGATTACGGCAACCAGACAAATCTAATGATGTCCCCTGAGATATGGCGGGAATTTTTTAAGCCGCGCCTGAAGAAAATCCACGATGTTTACCATGATGCGGGACTTCCTGTAATACACCACAGTTGCGGAAACATAACCTTGCTCATGGAGGACTTCATAGAGCTCGGCATAAACGTGCTAAACCCAGTGCAGCCTGCCGCTTTGGATGTTAAGATACTTAGTGATAAATATGGGGATAAGATAACATTTTTCGGCGGAATCTGTAATCAGACGGTGTTGCCCACCGGTACTCCGGAAGAGGTTAGGGCTCATGTGAAGAAGCAGACCGAAATTTTAGGTGCGCATGGAAGGTTTGTTATTGCTCCGTCAAATGGTGTTGGCAAAGATGTACCGCTTGAAAATGTCGAAGCGTTTTTCGCCGCTGCTGAGCAGTACAGGCAACTTTAGGGGGTGGCAAATTGAACTCGAGAGAGAGGGTGTTTGCCTCAGTGAGAGGTGAACTCACCGACTGCTATGCAGTGACTCCGTATAACGGAAATTTCTCTATAAAGTTTTCAGGTTATAAGCTAAATGAGTGTTACACCGATGGAAGAAAACTGGCTGAAGCTCAGCTTCGCGCTTGGGAAGAATTCGGTCAAGATGTCATAGTGGCTCAATCGGATCAGTTTTACATGCTCGAAGGTATGGGGGTAAAAACAAAACATCACGATAATGCCTTGCCTGAAACTGTGAGCCGCCCGATATCCTCCATCAGTGAGGCAGGCAAGTTAAAGCCCATAGACCCTTATAAGGACGGCAGAGCCTATGTCTACATTGAGGCAATAGGGCTTTTGGCAGAGCGAGTTAAAGGTGCTGCTGCCATCCGTGCCCCCGGTGCAGGTGCTTTTACGATGGCCGGTAATATGCTGGGGATTCCGGAGTTTCTGGAAACCATGTTTCTGGCGATGATTGAGGATGACGAAAAAAGCCAAGCGCAATTGCTAGACCTCATTGAGGTTATGTATGAATCACATTACAGATTTTGTGAAGCCTGCGTCAAAGCAGGGGCGGACATTGTGCAATGTGCAGATTCTGCGGCATCGCTTGACCTCACATCACCTGCAATATATGAGAAGTTCGCCTATCCCTTTGAGAAAAGATTTTTTGAGCGGATTTCAAAACTTAAAGCTGAGTATGATTTTTTGACCCTCTTGCACATTTGCGGCAATACCACAAAAATTGCCCCGCTGATTGCAAGTACAGGGTGTGATATATATGAGGCTGACTATAAGGTTGACCTTTCAAGTTTTAGGGATACAGTTGGGGACCGTGTCTGCATTATGGGGAATCTAAACCCGGCGGGCGAGCTTCTGTTCGGAAATCCCGCAGATGTTAAGAGAGCGGCTTTGGGGGTTGTTGAAAATACAGGATATCCGACCAAGCTCTTGCTGGGCAGTGGCTGTGAAGTCAGTGCGGATACCCCGGTGCAAAATATGAAGAGCTTTATTGAAACGGGCCACAATCTGTCCCCGCGATTTTATGCAGGCTCACGCTGACGCTCTTGCTTATATAGCTACATAGACTTGGCATACCAATTCAGGTATGCCTCGTAGCGTCTTATGTACCCCTTAAAAGATGCTCCGTTAGGCCTGATAATATTTCCCGGTGCTGTTTTTACCTCGTCAATGCCGCCGATAACTCCTAGCCTCTCCATCGCCACAGCCACTGCTCCCATTACGGAGGCGTGAGTAGCTGGATCTGCTTCCATGGGAGTTTGAAAGATATCTGCACACATCTGTAGCCAGAGGGGTGAGTTTAGGATGCCTCCTGAGAGTTTTATACGGCTTGGTTTGCCGTTTAACGCCACCAGCACCTCGTAGCACTGATATAAATTAAATAAAATACCTTCCTGAACAGCTTGATACATATCATAGGCTGTGTGTCCGGGGCTTACCTCAAGAAAGCCCCCAAGGCGGGAGTCTTCCCAGCCCGGGCAGCGCTCTCCAAATATAAACGGAAGAAACACCGGAGGGCTGTCTGTGTATTTAAGATTTTTTTCTATTTTGTCAAAACCCATGCCCGAGCTGAAAAAGCGCTCCCTGCACCAGTCTATGCAGTTGGTGCTGCCCGCTACCGCAGCCCCGGAAAGCCACTGATTAGGCGAGAGATAGCACCATGTGCCCGGGCGGTCAGGAACTATGGGTTTCGGCACGCTCATCCTCATAGCGGCACTTGTACCTACTGAGAATGTCATGATTTCAGGTGCGAGAGCACCTGAGCCCACCTGATTTAGCACACCGTCGGGCATTGCTGGCATCACGGGAATTCCCTGCTCAATACCAAGAAGTTTTGCACCTTGCCGGCTAAGGGGATAGGAGCGGTTATATGGTACTAATTCCGGCATATTCTCCCTTTTAAGCCCCAACTCATTAAGAAGTTCATCATCAAGGTCACGGGTATTAATATTGAGCAGCCCATTTCCGGACAAAACGACATTTGTAATAACACATTCACCTGTCAGCTTGTGCATGTTATACACCCCCTGATCGGCAATAATGTAATCTTCAAGTCTTTTGCCCTCTCTTCGCAATTGCTTTAACTTAAAAAAAGAATAGGTGGCATTGACCATACAGCCGGTTTTCTTGTAAAAATTCCTTACATATACTTCATCTGACCGCAACTTGCTGCATAGCTCAGAAGCCCCCACATAGGTCCACTGATAGAGAGGGGACTGTGCATTCATATGTGCATCGCAGAGCATAAATGCGTGAAACGTACAGCCTAAGGCAATGGCATCCACTTTTTTACCATGGCAAACTTGGCTGCCAAGTTTTATGGTAGTAGCAAGAATTATTTCCGGGTCTTGCAGCCCGACTGTTTCTTCAATAAAACTATAGGGCTGTGTTTTAACGCAAAATGTCCCGTCCGAAGCATCGTAGAGCATGGCTTTAGCAGAAGTTGTACTGGATTCCATAACCAAAATGTTCACAGGAAATACCTCCGAGATATAAGTGTAAAAAATGGCGCAAAGAAAAAATGGCGCAAAGAAAGGGGATATTTGTATGAATACAATAATTGCAGAAAACGAGTTACGTGGGCTTAGCCCGCAGGAAATAAGAAACTGCCTTACTGAGTCCATAGGAGGCAAAAGGCTTAAAAAAGTTTTGCTAATCCCGCCTGATATAACAAGGCTTCAATCTGGAGCAGGTATGATTGCAGCTATGTACTATGAAATGCTTGAAGGTGTTGAGGTGGACATTTTGCCTGCACTCGGGACACATGCCCCTATGACTAGGGAACAGCAGATTTCTTTTTTCGGAAAATCAATCCCGCAGGAGAGATTTCTTGTGCATAATTGGCGCAGCGGAGTTACAAAACTCGGAAAGATATCGGGTGAATTCATAAAGGATGTATCAGGCGGCCTGATTGATTCTCCTTTGGATGTGGAAATTTCGGACTATCTTCTAGATCCTAGTTATGATTTAATTTTGTCGATTGGTCAAGTAGTGCCGCATGAAGTGGTGGGTATGGCGAATTACACAAAGAACATAGTTGTCGGCTGCGGCGGCAGCAATTTCATTAACCTTTCGCATATGCTCGGTGCTGTTTGCGGCCTTGAACAAATAATGGGCAAGGACCACTCGCCTGTAAGGAAAGTGTTCGATTATGCACAGGAGCATTTCATTTCGAAATTACCCATAGTTTACGTTCTCACCGTTACTGTAACCCAAAGTGAAAAGACAGACATTTTAGGCCTTTATATAGGCAAAGACCGGGAGGGTTTTAACCGCGCTGTAAAGCTAAGCCAGAAGCATAATCTAAACTACTTAAAAAAGCCTGTTAAAACCTGTGTCGTCTACCTTGATGAAACTGAATTTCATTCAACATGGCTTGGAAACAAAGCGATTTACCGCACGAGGATGGCGATGGCTGACGGTGGGAGGCTCATTATCCTGGCCCCGGGAGTTGCGGCATTTGGAGAAGATTTAGAAAATGACAAAATTATAAGAAAGTACGGATATATCGGTAGGGATAGAATTCTGGAACTCAGCGCAAAAGAAACCGATCTTCAAAATAATTTAAGCGCAGCCGCACACTTAGTCCACGGCTCGACGGATGGCAGGTTTTCCGTGTTCTATGCTCCCGGGAAACTAAGCAGACAGGAAGTTGAGGCTGTGTCATTTAATTATATTGCGCTTAGCGAAGCACTTGAGAAATATGACCCCAAAACTCTCAAACACGGATACAACACAATGCCTGACGGTGAAGAGATTTTCTATGTTGAAAACCCCGCCCTGGGGCTCTGGGCTTTGGAGGGGGATATACTATAGCTGCACATTATTGAGCCGTGCTCCAACTGCACCGCCGGGGTGAACCACAGCAAATTTTTCAACCTGAAAATCAATTTTTTCAATTAACGCTGCTTGCAGGGCATCAAAAGTAGCATTAATCATAGTGTTGCTCGTGGTGCCTTGGCAGTTGTTGCGGTCTGTTTCACGGGTGACATGTATTTTTAGTACAGTATCAGAGGCTTTTGCAAGCGGTGACTCTAAGTTCTCCGTCAGAGAGATTACAGCTACCCCTTTACTCCTACAGATATCCAATATGGGTAGAAGCTCCGATGTCTTGCCCCCACGGCTTGCCAGCAGCATTACATCTCCTTTTTGCAAATATCCTGACGCTCCGTGCACTGCTTCGCTCGGTGAAATAAATCTTGCAGGCCTTTCAATACAGCACATCAAATGGACAAAATGCTGGCAGGCAATCCCGGTGTGACCGCAGCCGCTGGCCGCAATTTTGGGCGCAGTTGCCAGCAGCTCAACAGCGCGTTCAAATGCAGCTTCATCAAAATATTCAAGGGAGGCTTTTAGGCAGTGAGCCTGAATTAAAAAGGCCTCTCTCGCTGCTTCTATAATAGAATTCATTTGCATTTCCTTTCAGTTTGATACGGTCTTAGCAGACATAGCGTGGGTATAATGCGGATGCCGAAGAGGCTTGCGCACGTGATATCCCTATGCCTCCAGGACTTTTATTCCCAACTGCCTAAGCTCCGTGAGCTGCGAACTGTTTTCAGGGCACTTGTTTGTTACTAAGACATCTATGCTTGAGGCACTTACGATGTTTGAAAATCCCTCCTTGCCTATTTTGGAGCTGTCTGCAACGACAATCACTTCATTAGAGCGCTCAATCATCAAACGGCTTACATCCAGTTCTTGATGGTGATATGTCGTCAGCCCGTGTTTTGCACAGATTCCGTCAGTTGCTATTATAGTTTTGTTTACGCGGTATTTGCTTAACTGAGCAACGGCATCGTTTCCGAATGTAAATTGATGCTGAGCATCCATATTACCGCCTAAAAGTATTACATCAATAGAGCGGCTGAGTATAAATTCCTGCGCTATCAGAATGGAGTTTGTCACTATTGTGAGGTTACTGCGCTCAGCCAGCTCCCTTGCAAGATGCTGGGTTGTCGTCCCTGAATCTATCATCAGAGAGTCCCCGTCGCTTATGAGCCCGGCGCAAGCCTTGGCTATTGCCATTTTTGCATCCTTGTTCGTATCCATACGGTCAATGAGGGACATTTCATAGCTTNCCCTTGAGCTGACTGCGCCGCCATGAACACGCCGCAAGAGCCCGCCTTGCTCAAGCTCTGACAAATCACTTCTAATTGTAACCTCAGAGATATTAAACCTCTCCGACAGTTCGGCTACAGACAGCTTCCCTTGCTTAGCAAGCATCTGTAATATCTCATTTCTCCGCTGGCCTGTATTATTTTTCAGCTTAAACACACCCTCTCATCATTAAAGAAAAAATATAAAACGATATCTTTTAGAATCTCAAACCGCATCTTTACATCATATTTTACAACACAATCGCAAGTAAATCAAGTTTGTTTCGAAAGTTTTTCGTAAGCAAATGCTTGACTTGCCGAAAGTGGTTTGATACAATATCTGAGAATTGCTGTGCAACTAAACATTTCATAATGGAGGCTTATAAAAATGGAATTTAAGGTTTTTCAAAAAGAGGTCGAATTGCAGTCACGGGGCTGGATTCCCACATTTCACGACATCTCAAAAGAGGTTTTGGAAATAGTTTCCGAGTCGGGCATAAAAAACGGTACTTGCAGCATCGTTTCGCATCATACCACATGTTCAGTGATGATTCAGGAGAGTTCCCACGACTTAAACTCTTTTGATATTGAGTTCCTACAGCAGGACTTGCTTGACATAATGAGGGACATAGTCCCTGACTACACTGAATTAGGCCAGTACCACCACCCCGGCCCAATCCATGAAAAATTCGCCATAAATGTTGGTGAAAGAGGATTGTATGTAAATATGAACACAGACGGACATCTCCGCAGTGCTTTTTTTGGGCGCAGTGAGGTTATGACGGTAAAGGACGGGCAGCTTGATGGCGGTGAATTTGCCCATGTCTATTTTATTGACTGGGATCATGTCCGTGCGCGCAGGCGTCAAGTTAACATCACAGTAATGGGCACCACAGAGGATGTCGGAGACAGAATATATAAAGGCGGCAAAGTAATTGATACCTTTAGAAAGTTTACGGCGGATGAATCTGCCTATATGGAAGAGTTTGACCTACAGCAGAAGAGATAAACCATAAAGCACAGGGCTTACTTGCCTAATATTATGAGAGGGTAAGGCATGGGTGCACATGCCTGATGTTATAAATGTTGCAAGGAAGAAAAATCAGGGCTCCTTTTTTTGAAATCGGCCCAAAGCAGTATCTCTACGGAGAGCAAATAATAAAACTTGCACTGGCAGCCGACGCTGCCGCTGAAGAGTTTGATGTTGATGTAGTATTCACAACACCTTTTTGTGATATACGCTCC
Organism: Oscillospiraceae bacterium; assembly: GCA_009786775.1. GTDB lineage: Bacteria > Bacillota > Clostridia > Oscillospirales > Oscillospiraceae > WRMH01. Next base: position 1,682 of record WQRL01000041.1, on the reverse strand, counting down.
GTTGCCGAAGCCACGAAACGGCTGTTCGTGTTTGCTCCGCACATGGATGCTATAGGCATCGGGCGGGGTCTTGCCGACATCCTGCCGGAATCAGTAAAGGCAGCAGGTGCAGAAGGGGTAATGCTAAACCATGCCGAAAAGCCCATTTCTTTTGCAACAATGCAAAAAACCATAGCCAGGGCCGCACAGCTCAATTTGCAGGTTCTCGCAATAGCCGATTCCATCGAAGAAGCCAGGGCGGTGGCGGGCTTAAACCCGACAATCGTTATCGCAGAGCAATCAGAGCTGATAGGCAGCGGAGTCACCGCTGATAAGAGCTATATTACAGCCACTACGAACGCCATAAAAGGCGTAAATCCGGACATTTTAGTACTTCAGGCTGCCGGAATTAAGGATGAAAACGACGTGTATAAAATGATTTTTGACGGAGCCGAGGCTACAGGAACCTCAAGTGCAGTAGGCCTCGCCCCGGATCCCGGGCTCATGGCCCGGCGAATGATTTGCGCAGTGCGCAGGGCGTGGGACGACCGCAACTGACCCATTTTCCGTTAGTATTAAGCTAAAAAGGGCTACATTTCGTAGCTCTTTTTAGATATAAATCTTTCACCCAAAACTTAACCTTAATTTAACTTTTTCTGTGATATACTTGTTGCGGAGGGTCTGCTGTGAAATTGTTAATTGTTGAAGATGAGATGCCAATACAAACAGCACTGTGTAAAGGTTTTAGTAAAATCGGATACACAGTTGATGCCGCTTCCGATGGTGAGGAAGCGGTTGAGTTGTTTTACTCAAATATCTATGCTCTTGTCGTGCTGGATCTAAACCTGCCCAAACTTGACGGTATGGAAGTGCTTAAACAGATCCGTGCGGAGAGCAAAAAAGTCCCTATTATAATCCTATCTGCTAGAAGTACTGTGGATGACAAAGTGGCAGGGCTTGACGACGGGGCAAATGATTATCTCGCAAAGCCATTTCAGTTTAAGGAACTAGAAGCTAGGGTTAGGGCCTTGCTAAGGCGGAATTTCAAGACCTCTAATACAGTTGTTGAAATCGAAGATGTAAAACTTGATACAGCTACAAGAAGTTTCTTTGTCGCTGGAGATGAAATCAGCCTTACAAGAAAAGAATATGCCATAATAGAATATTTAATTTTACGCAGGGGAGAAGCTATTTCACCATCTAGCCTAATTGAGCATATTTGGGAAAGTGACAGTGAGGACGTTTTTAACTCTCTGAAGGTGCATTTGAGCACGCTTAGAAAAAAGCTGCCGGCAGATTTTATAAAAAACAAAAGGGGGCAGGGATATTATGTGGAGTAGGCTGTCGCTAAGGTTAAAGATAACAATGATTACCATATTTTCACTCGCCGTTATAGCCATTGGCATAACGGGGCTTTCTAACCTTAATGCACAGATGAGCATCATTGATACGGTAACAAGTGAAGAATTTTTTGTAATAAGAGATGGTGTATTTGTGACAACTGTCGTTATGACGGCAAGAGATGCAAGTTCAGATACATCTGTGCCGGATGTGTTTGAAACCACACGCTTTGAAACTACAAACTTTGGCATGCGTTTTGCCATAGAGGAGCCTCAAGACACTTTTCAGTTTTACAGCATTATAATCGCAGCCGTATTTATTTTGATTGGAGCTGTCTTGGCATATGTACTTTCCGGGCAAAC
>WQRL01000040.1 GCA_009786775.1 Oscillospiraceae bacterium | reverse complement strand
TAATCCCAATTTTCGGGTAGGCTCAAAATCTGCGACAGTAGCCCTTTTGCCTTTAATGACAAGGTGGGGTTTCGCAAATGGTGGTTACTCATAACCGTGTAATTTTGTGTTTTCTCTATGCGGAAAACTGCCATTGCAAAAGCTCCTTTCTCTGCATTTGAGCATAAAAAATACCGGGAGCTTTTTATACTCTCGGCATTGTCTTATTGTGTTTTTAGTTGTTCTTTTATTCTCATGCTCTGTTCTTCGGTTATATAGTTTTTAATAATCTCTCCAAAGTCTAATATAAACGAAAAGATAAAGTATTCGAGTGCGATTTTATGGGTAGGTATGTGTGTGGCTTCGTCCGAAAACTGTAAGCCCATAAGCCCATAGAGCATTTGAATTATTTTGAACAGCTTGCCACGGTCGGCGGGAGTATTCATGGTAACAAATACTTCGGTTAGTCGATTTACGGTGTCGCGGTCGCCGTTGGTCGTTACCCATACCATTTCCGCGAACGGTAGTGTCATAGCTCCAACTATAAGGTTAATTTTGTTATTGCTGACTTTGCCAGACCGTGATATAATGCCAGTGGTTATTAACTGATTTTGCATGGTAATGTCCTCCTATTTGATTTGGTGGAATGGTAGAAAATTGGTAGAATGGTCTACAAAAATAAGCACTAAAACGATATAAGCTAATATAACAGAATATATAGAAAAGCCCTAAACACGAGGGGTTTAAGGCATAGGGTTTTAAGAAGTTATGCGGAGATATAAAGAGATTTTAACGGTTCACTATCCTTGAAAACCGTTTGGGTGCGAGCCCACGAGAGTTCGAATCTCTCACCCTCCGCCAAGCAAAACCCTTGAACCAGAAATGGTTTCGAGGGTTTCGTCTTTTTATAGCAATTTTGCTGTGGATTATAGTGGAAAGGCGGACTTGCGATGTCAAAGAATATCGAGTCAATTGCTTGTGGTGTGTTTGAAAAATATCCAATACAAAAAGCGGCTTTCTTTGGTTCTGCTGCCAGAGGAGATATGAACAGTGATAGTGATGTTGATATCCTTGTAGAGTTTCTCCCTAACACTCGTGGTCTGTTGTTTTTTGGACTCAGAGGTGATTTGGAAGAAGCGCTGGGGTGCTCTGTTGACTTGCTAACCTTCAATGCCTTGTCAAAAGCTAAACCAACATTCCGGCAACATGTAGAACAGGAGTCAAGAGTAATATATGAACTTAAGAACTCGTAACATACTGGAACACATGGCTGAAGATGCCCAAGATGCAATTGCTTTCGTCAGCGACATAGGCAATGTTGATGATTTTGCCTCAAATCGCCTTTACCGTAAAGCAGTAGTCATGTCTATCCTAAATATTGGTGAGCTTACAAAACAACTCCCTCAGGAGTTTAAGAATAAGCATCCTGAAATCCCATGGAAACAAATTGCGGGAATGCGTGATATTGCTGCGCATGGATACAACGAAATGGACGATGATATAATCTGGGACGTTGTAAAGTATTCGCTACCCGAGCTTCTGGATTTCATAGTTGCAATACTTGAAAGTTAGATAATGAAGCTCATTCGCAAAAAAAAAGGCTGTTGAATTAACGTTGTTCCCCCCTGTCAAGCAGACAGGGGAATAATTAAAATACAGTTTACAAGGTCGGTTGTCAGAAATGACGGTCGGCTTTGTGTTATCTTGATTGCGTAGTTTTTTCACTTGCGTTTACGGTGTATTAACTAATGGGCGGTAGTATTTTTCTGCAACGGAGAACAGAAACTTTGTTTCTTTCCCACTGCCATCTGCACAGCTCTATTAGTAAATGTGAACATTTCTTGATAATCTTTCATCAAAGAATGTTCACATTTATTTTGCCATTTTCAGCTAAATCTGGCAACTTTTGACGGAAAATATCAAATTTAAGCCATCCATCCGCACATTTTCAATTATTTTTGTATTGACATTCATACTTTGTTCATATATCATAGGTGAACAGAAATCAAAATCTTATCGTTATTTCAGTATTAAAATGGAGCAAATTAATATCGAAATCTATCAGCGCGAAATTGCAGACAAGCTCCTTCTATCGGCTTATCTCCAGCAATTTCCAATTCCGCAGAGAGCGCATTCATAAAAAAAGGTGTGGTGAGCATGACTGAAGTTTTGAGGCAAGAAAAAAAATACCTAGTTAATATCGAACAGTACTACCGCCTCTCCCGCCGGTTTAGTCAACTTCTAACGGAGGACAAGCATAGCAGCGGGGACGGGTATATAATCCGCTCTCTATACTTCGACAGGCTCGACGATAACGATTTTGAGGAAAAAATAAACGGGATTGAGGTGCGGAAAAAAATACGGCTGCGCAGCTACGGCGAAAATCCCAACTCAGCCAAACTTGAAATGAAGCAGAAGCAGGGCATGATGCAAAAGAAGCGCTCTTTGACATTAGATAAAGCGCAGTCACACCGCCTTATATGCGGAGATTATTCTGTACTGCTTGAGTCTGACTCCAGCTTTGCCCTAGAGTGTTTTGGGCTTATGCACATGCAGTGCTACCGCCCCAGAACAGTGGTCTCATACACAAGAAAAGTGTTTGTAGCCAACGAAAATGAAATAAGGATCACCTTCGACCATCACATAAAAGGCTCCGAGTCCAATTTCGACATCTTTTCAAACGACGTTGCGGGCAGTGCAATTTTCGATCCTTTTTGGGTGGTTATGGAAGTCAAGTTTAATGGCTTTTTACTAAGCTACATCAAGGATATGATCAATGAAGTCAATGCCAGCGAGCTAGCGGTCAGCAAATATTGCCTCGGCAGGACAGTGGGAAAAGAATACAGGTTTTAATAAGATGATGAGGTACACAAATGAGAACTATACTACTAGATATATTTGCCCAAACCGGCGGCTTGACAATTCAGGAGATTGCAGTCCGCATTGTGGCGGCTTCCCTATTAAGCGCTGTCATTTACATTTCATACTGGTTTACCCATGCAGGAGCTTCTTACAGCAAAAAGTTTAATGTTTCCCTTGTTACACTCACTATTTTGTCCTGTACAGTTATAACCGTAATTGGAAGTAACATCGCATTGGCACTGGGCATGGCCGGCGCGCTTTCTATTGTACGCTTCCGCACAGCTATTAAGGATTCCAGGGATACCACCTATATCTTTTGGGCGGTTATTGTCGGCCTATGTTGTGGCGCAGGCGATTTCTGGACTGCAATTATCGGTAGCGGAGTCGTGTTCATCGTAATGCTCCTCATGGGCAGAGTGCGGAGCGAAAACCGCATCTTGCTAATTATTAAAGCGGAAAAGGGATTAGAGCGTGACATTGAGGGGATTGTGTTTCAGCATTTTAACATGAAGCCCATGCTGCGCGTGAAAAACACAACGCCTGATAGCGTAGAGTTTATATACGAAATGGGCCGTAAAACCTATGAGCGCACCAATAAGGGCGAGAAGAACATCACACAGCTCTTATACGAACAAGACGGGATGGAATATGTGAACATCGTTACACAAAACGACGAAATAAGCGGTTAAGGCTATGAGGCATAGTATTATTTATTACTTAGCAGGCTTCTTGCTTGTTACAGTGCTTGTTGTGGGCGTTGTATATGTCGGGGCAAGTGATGAGGTTTCGCGTTATCATCAGCACCGCGAGCAAGCAAGCGAAGCTGATTTGGGAGAGTGCCATACTTGCACCGGCGGTGTGCTCTGCACGCATCTCCCCATCTTGATTGTTGACACCTTTGGGGCCGAAATACCCGGCAGGCCTCTTGCCTTTGGCACGGGAAGATACGGCGATCTCGAAACATTATCTACATTCCACACCGCTCCGGGCGGCGAAACCGAAATAGAAGTTTCCGTTTCAGTCATAGAAAGCCCCGGCAACTGGAATCATCCGGGCGATGTGCCTGCTCTGGAATCTCTGGCCATGATGCGGCTGCGTGGAAATTCCTCACGCATGTTTGACAAACCGAACTACCGCATCAATCTCGTCCACCCCGACAGGGAGGATAACCCACTGCCGCTACTTGGCATGGAGCCTCACTCAGAATGGGCTTTGCACGGCCCTTTTTTGGACAAGACCCTCATGCGAAATTATGTTTGGATGAATCTCGCCGCCGAGGTCATGGGTCCGGGGCATTTTGTGCCGAATGTGCGTTTCTTTGAGCTCATTTTGAACGGGGAGTATCAAGGTCTATATGTTCTGATGGAAACAGTGAGGGTAAGCCAGCACAGAGTTGGTTTAACCCGATACCGGGAAGGCCTGCCGGTTACAAGCTATCTTGCGCGGCTGGACACGCAAAGCCATGTACCCGAGCGCAAGGTCAATATCTTTGCGTTTTACACCTACCGCCTTGAAGGGGGCAATACCCTGGAGATTTTGTATCCGGGGCTTGCAAGGCAAAGTGATGAGATCCGCGATTATGTGGCCAGAAGCGTAAGCATTGTTGAGCGCCTGCTATATTCACCTGAGATTCTATGGGATTCCCGCGCATATGAGCAGTATTTGGATGTGGATTCCTTCGTGAATTTTTATATTCTCAATGAGTTTCTCGCAAACAATGATATGTGGTCAAGTTCGACCTATTTTCACAAAGACGTGCGTGGAAGGCTTGTGGCTGGCCCTGTTTGGGATTTTAACAATGTCATGGACAATTTCATGCGCACTATACCTGTAGACAGTTTCATCCTGTCACACCGCGGCTGGTTCGGCCGGCTGCTGATATGCCCACATTTTAACGAGCGTGTCATACGCCGCTGGAATGAGCTTCGCAGAGGTGTCTTAGCTGAGGAGCGTCTAATCGGCTATATGCAAGAAGTGGAGGATTGGCTGGGAAATGCCATAGACCGCAACTTTGAGGTTTGGGGCTACAGCTTTGACCCTATGCAAGTAAGCACTCTGGCACGCCGGCGTGCCACCCACGCAGAGCGGGCGATGGGGCTGACCGATTTCGACCTAAATCCATCCAGCTTTGAGCAGGCGCAGGAGCAGGCTCGCACTTATATGGTAGAGCGCGGCCGTTTTATGGACCGCTATATAGAAACTTTGCGCCAGTTTAGCCATCCATCCCGCCACGCACTCTGGATTTTGCCATAAATGAAGAGGGAAATGTGTTATGCAAAAATATCTCATAGCGGTGTTGCTGGTAGTAACATTCGCAATTGTCGGATTTTACGTCTACTTTGCAAGAAGTGTATATATTGATTTCAGGCCAAACGCACCTGTGACTGTCAAATTCCGTGCATACGGGGAATCCATCATGCAATCGGACTCGGACGGAAACCATATACCTGTCTTGCTGCGCGGTGTGGAGATGCCCCCCTCCGTGCCAGGATATATGGCACGGGACTTTGGCGCTGACTATTACACCTATTTGCGCTGGTTTGCCTATATTGACGCCATGGGTGCCAATACTATTTACGTACCCGGCATCATGGACCCTGACTTTTACAACGCCCTATACCGGTTCAACAGAAAAAACGATAGGCCTCTGCTGATTTTACAGGGCATAGAAGGCTACGACTACGACAGCCTCACCTTCACAGCGCTTAAGGCAATTGACGTCATACATGGCCGCCGTATTAACTTTCTAGACCGCAACGGCATTTCGATATTTCTGACAAATGTATCCCCGTGGGTCGCCGGCTTTGTCGTCGGCACAGGCTGGGAGTCTGATTCTATCATATTCAAAAACCACTTTGACCCATCCATGCCAAGCAGCTTCCAAGGGGAGTTTTTTAGCTCAGCCGAAGACGCATCCCGTTTTGAAGTTATGCTCGCACGGGTCATGGACCGCGCCACGGCATATGAAGCAAGCCGCTTCAAGGTGCAACGCCCTATTGGGTTTATCTCAAGCCCCGCCACAGATTTTTTGGAGTATGCACCTGCCTATGCAGCGCAACTGCGGAAATATGCGCAATTGGACGCAGAGCATGTTGTCCCGACGGAAGCTATGGTTGCAGGCACATTTGCGGCATACCGCCTTTTCTATTTTTCAGAAAATTTTATAGACTTTCTGGCACCGGACCAACTTGAAACCCTAGCTCCGATTTTGGCTGACCTTGACCGCAGCGGCGTCTACGGCGGATATCTTGAGCTCCTGGCACGGTACCACAGCATGCCTGTGATTGCAACAGGCTTTGGGTTCTCAACCGCCCGCGCACCATATAGAGTTTACAGGCCACCGCTCACAGAGCGTGAGCAGGGGGAATCCCTGGCCTGGATGACAGAGCAGATAGAGGCTCACGGCTGGGCTGGCAGCATAATATCCACTTGGCAGGATTCTTGGGAGCGGCGCACTTGGAACACTGCATTTTCTTCAGACCCGTGGCGTTATCATTACTGGCACAATTTGCAGGCTGTAGACCAAGGGTATGGACTGATGGCCTTTGACCCCGGACGCAACAGCCGCCCTGTCTTAATTGACGGCAGGGCCGATGAGTGGAATGAAAAGCATCTCGTTCACACCTACGCAGGCATTAACATCTACGCACAGTACAGCCTACAGGGGCTATACTTGCTCATCCGTGGAGAAGGGGTAAGTCCTGCAAACACCCTTTACCTGCCCATTGACGTGACACCGAAATCGGGAACCTCTTATTTTGCAGACATGACCTTTGAGCGGCCTGCGGACTTTTTGCTCATACTTTCAGGAAGGCACAACAGCCGCCTGCTAGTAAACCGGCGTTATCACGCAACCAACCAGCGGTTTTATGAAGAGATGACGGGTCAAAACCCATTCACTTTGATTGTGCCGCCTCAGTGGGATTCCGAATTTGTTCCCATCACCGTCGTCCTACAAAACACCCTGATAATTGATTCAGACCAATTTCACAACCTTACCGAGGAACTCCAAGAGCTGCGCCGCCTGCGCACCTGGGATACCGGAGCTCTGACCCACGGCATAGGCGACCCCGCCTCTGCGCAGTTTAACTCCCTCGCCGATTTCTTTTTCGGAGAAAACTTGGTGGAGATACGCCTACCGTGGATGCTGCTAAACTTCTATGACCCTTCATCCATGCGGGTACATGATGACTATTATCAAAGGTTCGGGGTAGAAGGAATCCGCACTAGAGAAATATACATAGGCATAGCAACGACAGCAGTGGGCGTTGATGCGGCCATGTCGCCCATCCCTCTATACGGCTGGAGAAACAGGGTGTACACTCACGAACGCTTAAAGCAGTCTTACTTTATTATGCAAGAACTTTGGAGGGATTAGATGGCTTCTGACCCGAGAATATATGCGCTTATTGGTATATTTATGGTTGCCTGCATTGCACTAATAGTGTTTAACTTTGCAATCGTCCGCTATCACAAGCGCCAAACCGCACCTGCGGCGGGCAAACTTAAAATGTGGAATTTCGAACTTTATAAGCAAACTGCCATAAAGGGCGGCTCGAAGTCCGTCATAAGGGGCGGCATGAGGCCCGGTACCACCTCGCGGCACGAGAGGTTACTCTTACGGAAATTACCCAATGCCGAACACCTCATAGCCTATTCGGAGGCTTTGCAAAATGTCAAAGACAGACAGCCTATGGCTTACAGCAGCTACATGTCTACATACAGCAAAACTGCCGTCTTCCACAAGCTCGCTGATGTGTACAGCCGCAAGTCGTGCATTGAGCGGACCTGTTACGCCGATTTTATCGGCAGCTTCCCAGAAGCAGCGGAACTCTCGCAAGGCCAGCTTGCGGACAGCCTGATATCCTACATAGATGACTCTAATATATACTGCCGCACTAAGGTCTTGCGCGCATGCTGCCGCATCGGCAGTTTGCAGGGAGTGGCGAATGTGCTGCAACTATTCCACGACAGATCCCTTTTCATGCACAAGCAGCTTTTGGCAAATGAACTCGCTGATTTCAGCGGCGACCAGAGCCTCTTAGGAGAGCGTTTGTGGGATGAATGTAAGTCTTGGAACGATAATATCAGCGAAGCCGTAGTAAGTTTGTGGGGACACTAGTACAGCGGTTTTAAGAAGAAACGAGGTGAAAAAGTAATATGGCCGATATGCTGCGGGTGTTTATCTATTATGTCAGCGTATTTTATCTCGTTTACTTAATCGTATTTGCAGCTTTTTCATTTTTGTCCATATCCATCGGTGCGTATAAGCTGTATATGAGCAACCGTGTACTCCGCTACAAAAACAAGCTAAAGCATGACGACCTTCCGGTTTCCGTTTTAATTCCCGCTTACAACGAGTCTGTCACCATAGTAAACAGCGTTAACTCACTTTTATCCCTTGATTATCAGCAGTATGAACTCATTGTCATAGACGACGGTTCCGAGGATGACACTGCGCAAAAGATAATTGATACATTTGATATGAAGCAGGCTTACCGCCAGATTGAGCACAAACTTACATGCGAGCCTGAAACAGCAATTTATGAAACTGTAGTGAACAAGGTGCCTCTCACCCTCATATGCAAAAAAAATGGCGGCAAGGGCGACGCTCTTAACATGGGCATCAATGCCGCAGGGCATCCTTATTTTGTCTGCATGGACGCAGATTCCAAGCTGCAAGCAGACTCCCTCAAAGAAATCGTAGCCCCTGTATTTGAAGATGATGAGATTGTGGCTGTCGGCGGGATGATTCTTATTTCGCAGTGTTTGCAGATGAAAAACGGCAAAGCTGTGCGCTACCGGTTCCCTCCTAATTTGCTGGTCTGCATGCAGGCCGTAGAGTACAGCCGCTCTTTTTTAGCAAGCCGCATACTGATGGACACTTTTAACGGCAACTTGATTATATCAGGAGCCTTCGGCCTATTTCAGCGCTCGGCTGTCGTCGCCGCAGGGGGCTATAGCCCCAATAATCTCGGCGAGGATATGGAACTTGTGTTAAAACTGCACAGATTCTGCCGCAACAACAAAATTCCATACCGCATGAGCTATCAGCCCAGCGCCATATGCATGACTCAAGCCCCGACCACATTTCGCGACCTTTGGTCACAGCGCCGCAGATGGCATGTTGGCCTATTTCAAAGTCTTGTGGTGCACCGGCGCATTATGTTCAACCTTAAATTTGGGCTGGTGAGTTTTTTCTCTTATCTGTATTATATGTTCTATGAGCTTATGTCGCCAATCATTGAACTATTTGGGATTTTTGCCATATTGCTGGCGGCTTATATGGACGTGCTCAACATAGAGTATATGATTGTGTTTTTGGTCATATATGCAATATATGGCACAATTATCAGCCTGAGCGCATTTTCAAAGCAAATCTATATCCAAAAATTCCGAGTTACCTTCCTAGATATGATAAAGACACTGTTCCTTTGTGCCCTCGAATTTATCTTCTTCCGCTATATACTTGTGGTGGTGCGCATTGCCGCCTTCATCCGGTACGGCAGAAACAAATCAACTTGGGGGAAAATTAAGCGCGTATAGTAGAGCAAGGATGCCGCAAAATGATTAAACCAATCATCAGCGGCATCCTTTTTTGTGCCTCTATCCTCTAAAACTCTTAAAACGCGGGTGCATTTATGCGGCTTTTCCCCTAGCCATCCGCAAATACCAATCATAATCTACGTGCCGCGATTTCTGCAACTTAACACTAGTTGGCTGTGCCGCCTATGACAAATTCAATGTCCAGAACTTCATTAACATGAGATGGGTGAACTTGCGGTATAAATAAGCTCGCATCCAAGGTGATTCTGTACTTGCCTGGTTCAAGCGCCCCTACTTGCTCTGCCCAATCCAAGTTAAGCTGTAACTGCCAGCCGCTTGGAAACAGACGCTGCTCCGCACTAACTTCATCGCCCCAAAAATCGGAGATATGTATAAACCTGTCTGAAAGCTGATGCCATCTGCCCTCTTCGTATCTCTCTATGCCCCACAAGTAGCCGTGATGCTCAAAGTAAAATCCAGAAGTATTACTGATAACTATTTCCATGCCAGTAGGCGTAACCCCGCCATACTCCGCAAGTGCAATATATTGCTGCACATGCTTTTCTT
>WQRL01000039.1 GCA_009786775.1 Oscillospiraceae bacterium | reverse complement strand
AGGACTCAGATAAGCAAGCCGTGGCAGATAGAAAATCCTGATGAAGAATCCCAAATGACACTGTTTAACAAACGCCCTCTGGAGCAGGGTTTGTTTGGAGGCAGGAAGCTCGTCGGCAGCCAGGGTTTGCAAGAAATATTATAAAAATGGAAATTTAGAAACTTTTTGTCACTTTATGATACAGATTGTTTGCAAAATCGTAATATAGTTGTAATGTGCATTTTGACAAAAATAGTGTATTATGTATACTGTGATAACATATATTGTGATTTAGTTATTATTATAATGCTACATTTAGGAGTATTGATGTGGGAAATATAAGATTAGTTAGCTCGCGCGGAAGAAAGCAAGGCGGGCAAAGAATTCAAAAGGAGCCAAGGGGGCAGCAGGTGCAGACTACGGCGGCGCCCAGAAAGGCACCCAAAGCGCGCAGGCGCAAGTCAGGCAAAAAAGTTGTGCTGACTGTGGTTTTGGTTTTGGCGTTTGGTATTGCCGCCGCAGCAATTGCTCTGGGCATTCATCTCCGGAGCCTTGATACCATACTCCCTAATGTGTGGGCAGAGGGCGTGGAACTCTCTGGTCTTACATTTGAGGAGGCTGTGGATGCACTAATTGCGGCAGGTTATGAGAATAACGCCGATGGAGTTGCTGTTACAGTTTCGTTCCCCAACGGGGAGAGCTTTACAATAACAGGCTATGAGGTAGGTTTTGCCTTAGATGCCAGGGAGGCTGCTCAGGCAGCGTTTGAAGTGGGCAGGGCCGGTGAAGGGGCTCTTGAGAATGAGGTTTCATTCCTTCGCGCCCATTTTGAGAGGACTGACCTTAGGGAGCTGAGCAGAGCTAGGTTTAACGAAGATTTTGTAAGAGATGTTGTGAGCGAATATACAAATGCCTTTAACTTAGCCTTAATTGACGATGCCTACACTATAACTGACGAGAGCATTACCATCGAAATCGGCACAGGCATACAGCCGGCTGACTTGCAAAGTGTGCTTGAACTTACAATTGAAACTCTGTTTAGGGCACTAGACGAGCAGACACACCTCACTGTTTCTTACATTCCGCAAGAAAGCGAGTCTTATGATGTGGATTTGCGGATGTTATTTGAAGCCATCCACTCCTACCCTGTGGAGGCTGTATATGACCCTGCCACATTCAGCGCTACAGAGAGCTCGGTGGGTGTATCCTTTGATTTGGTGGCTGCGGAGCGGATGCTTCAAAATGCAAGTTTAGGTGATACAATTGAAATCCCGCTGATTGTTACAGAGCCTGAAATGACCACGGAATATCTCGACTCCATGCTCTTTAGGGATGTTATAAGCGAGAGGACAACCAGAATTGCAGGGACTGCTGCCAGGCTTAACAATGTCACGCTTTCGGGATATTACATCAATGAAACAATACTAAACCCCGGTGAGGAGTTCTCTTTTAACAGAGTGGTTGGCCAGCGCACGGCTGCCCGCGGATTTAGGGATGCCGGCGGTTTTTCAGGCGGCAGGCTTGTTGACATGATGGGCGGCGGTATTTGCCAAACTTCTTCCACGCTCTATTATGCGGCGCTTATTGCAAATCTTCGAATCACCGAAAGGCAGGAGCACGGCCTCACAGTTGGATACATTCCGCTTGGGCATGATGCTACAGTGTTCTGGGGTCAGATTGACCTGCGCTTTGTCAACAACAGGGATTTCCCGATTAGGCTTGAGGTGTACACACATGGGGATGATATGCGCAGCATAACAGCTAGGATTGTAGGTACCTTGGTAGACGAGTATACGTTCACCACTTCTTATGTGGTTTTAGAGAGAAATCCATTCCCGACAATCCGCCAAGAGGATCCAGATGTCCCGCCGGGGCAGACCGTTGTGGACTTGCCGGGTTCAACAGGCTTTTTGGTTGAAACCTTCGTAAGCAGGCTTGACGGCGAGGGCAATGTGGTAGAGAGATGGTCAATTGGAAGAAGCCGTTACAGAGTTCAAAACAGGGTTATTCTTGTGCCGCCGGCAACCGAAGAAGAGGAAGCTGACGAGCCAGCTGCTTCAGATGTGGGTGAAACGCCACCTGATGAGCAACCGCCGGCAGAACAGCCGCCTGCTGAGCAGCCACCGGCTGAACAACCGCCGGAGCAGCCACCTGTGTACCCGCCGGCAGAAGATCAGCCTGAGGAAGGGCAAGCACCGGCAGAACAGCCGCCTACTGAGCAGCCTTCGGAGAATCAGCCTGCATATGATCCTCCGCCGCAGGACGATGTGTTTATTGAACCAGCTGCACAGGAACAGCAGCCGCCGGCAGAGCAGCCTGCACCTGAACAGCCTACTGCCGAACCTTCTGAAGATCAATCAGACGACTAATAGAATTATCCAAAGGGCAGACCTGGTGTCTGCCCTTTCTTAGTGTAATTGTGTATTGAAAAAACAGTGTTTTTGTAATATTATTAGAATAAGCGAAATTAATTTACCAAATGAGCGCTGTCACATAGAGATTATTTTTTTGGAGGGATTTATGAGTACTGGAAATACCGGGGGTTATAACAAGAAATCTGTTGCAGATGTAGATGTAAAAGGCAAAAAGGTTCTGCTTAGATGCGACTTCAATGTTCCTGTAGATAAGAAAACAGGGGAGATTACTGATGAAGGGCGCATCATTGCTGCGCTTCCGACTATTAACTATCTACTAGAGCAGGGGGCAGCGGTCATAGCCTGTTCGCATTTTGGCCGCCCTAAAGGTGAGTTTAAGCCTGAATTTTCTCTCGCCCCTGTGGCGAAGTGCCTGTCAAAGCATCTTGGAAAACCTGTGAAGATGGCAGCGGATGTAATAGGCCCGGATGCCACGGCTCTTGCAAAGGAGCTCGCGCCAGGCGAGATTATGCTTATTGAGAACACCCGTTTCCATGCAGAAGAGGAGAAAAATGATCCTGCATTTGCAAAAAAACTTGCAGATATGGCCGATATTTTCGTATCTGATGCATTCGGCAGCGTTCACCGCGCGCACGCCTCGACAGAAGGTGTTTCCAAGTATCTGCCGGCAGTATCAGGTTTTTTGCTTAAGAAAGAACTTGATAACATCGGCGGTGCGATTTCAGCCCCCAAAAAGCCCCTCGTGGCAATACTCGGCGGCGCAAAAGTTTCTGACAAGCTCGGAGTAATAAATAACCTGATGAAAATTTCCGACACAATTATAATTGGCGGAGGGATGGCATATACATTTTTTAAGGCCCAGGGTGGAAGCATAGGGAAGTCTTTATGCGAAGACTCGGAATTTGAAAATGTCCTTAAAATGCTTGAGGAGGCCAAGGCGAAGGGCGTCAAGCTCCTGTTGCCCGTGGATTCTCTTGCGGCATCTGAATTTTCTAACGAAGGTGAGCCGCTGACTGTAAGCAGCGGTGCAATTCCGGAGGGCAAGATGGCTCTTGACATCGGGCCTGAGGCCATAAAGGCGTTTACAGCCGAAATCGCAAAAGCGGGCACAATCGTTTGGAACGGCCCAATGGGCGTTTTTGAGTTTTCAAAATATGCTGAGGGGACACGCGCAGTTGCAATTGCGGTGGCAAACTCTTCGGCAGTTTCAGTTATAGGCGGCGGTGATTCGGCTGCTGCCGTGCGCCTATTCGGCCTTGAGGACAAAATTACACACATCTCCACAGGCGGTGGGGCATCCCTTGAGTTTATGGAGGGCAAGGTTCTTCCGGGGATTGCTTGCCTGCTTGATGCGTAGCCCGCAAGTGAAAGGAGATTTATGAACAGACAGCTTAGGCAAACAGTGATAGCCGGCAACTGGAAGATGAACATGCTCACCGCAGAGGCAAAAGCCTTTGCGGATGCGCTTGCACCTTTAGTGCCGGATTATAAGAATTGGTGTGAGGTAGTGATATGTGCCCCGTTTGTGCTTTTGCCGGATGCGGCCAAAAACTTCAAGGGCATGGATGCCGGCGTGGGGGCGCAGAACATGAGCGAGCACCCCTTTGGGGCTTTTACCGGTGAAATTTGCGCAGCACAGCTTGCCGATATAGGTGTGAGCCATGTGATAATAGGCCACAGTGAGAGGCGTGAGTATTACGGCGAAAACGATTGTACTGTAAATGCCAAAGTTCTCGCAGCCCTTAGTGCCGGGCTAAAGCCCATTTTGTGTGTAGGCGAGAGCCTAAAGCAACGTGAAACAGGTGTTACAAATGATCTTGTTTCGATGCAGGTCAAAGCGGCCCTGCACGGAGTTAGCCCGGATAGCATTCGGGATGTTATTATAGCCTATGAACCAGTATGGGCAATTGGAACCGGCATGACTGCAACTCCTGAGGACGCGCAAAGTGTCTGTGCCGCAATCAGGGATGTCCTAAAGGGGATATACGGCGAGGATGCTGCTCAGTCTATTACAATTCAGTACGGTGGCTCAATGAATGATAAGAATGCCTTTGAGCTTCTTTCTCAGCCCGACATTGACGGTGGGCTTATAGGCGGCGCGTCACTGAAGCCTGAAACCTTTGCGGCAATAATAAACGCCGCCAACCAATAATACTGGCAGAGGTGAAAATGAGTAAACAAGTAGTAATGGTGATTATGGACGGCTACGGCCTTGCGCCACAGTCGCCTGGAAATGCCGTGACAAATGCAAAAACGCCGAATCTTGACGAGCTATTTAGAAGCTATCCCCACACCACCCTAAAAGCCTCAGGTGAGGATGTGGGGCTTCCTGACGGGCAGATGGGAAATAGTGAAGTGGGTCACACCAATATCGGTGCAGGCAGGGTGGTATATCAAGACCTCCCGCGCATAACCCGTGAGATTAAGCTCGGCACTTTGTTCAATAACAAGGCTCTGCTAAAGGCAATAGAGGCGGCGAAGGCATCCGGCGGTGCGCTTCATCTGATGGGGCTGGTTTCGCCCGGTGGTGTCCACAGCCATATTGAACATCTGTTTGGGCTCTTGGAGATGGCTAAGCGGGGCGGGCTTTCAAAAGTTTTTGTACACTGCTTCATGGATGGCCGCGATGTGCCGCCGGACTCAGGCAAGGAGTCAATAGCTGCGCTTGTAGATAAATGCAATGAGCTTCAGATAGGCAAAATTGCTACAATTATGGGGCGTTTTTATGCGATGGACAGGGATAACCGCTGGGACCGCGTGGAGATGGCCTACAACGCCATGCTTCACGGGGAGGGCTTAGTAAACCCAGACCCTGTCGCTGCGGTGCAAAGCTCCTATGATGATGAAGTCTTTGATGAATTTGTAAAGCCCGTAATCTGCGCACCTGAAGGCATAATCAAACAAGGAGATGCAGCCATATTCTTTAACTTCCGGCCTGACAGGGCCCGTGAAATTACGCGGGCAATTGTCGATAAGGATTTTGCTGACTTTGACCGCAGAGGTGGATACTTTCCCATGACATTTGTCTGCATGACGCAGTATGATGAGAAAATCCAGGGTGTAGAAATAGCGTATCCGCCTGATTTCCCGCAGCAGACATTTGGTGAGAGAATCAGCNAGCTTGGACTAAAGCAGCTCCGCATAGCTGAAACGGAGAAATATGCCCATGTCACTTTCTTCTTTAACGGCGGGGTGGAGCAGACGTTTCCCGGCGAAGAGAGAATACTTATACAGTCCCCCAAGGAGTTTCCTACGTATGATCTCATCCCTGAGATGTCGGCGGCTGGGGTTGCCGATGCAGTTTGCAAGGAAATTCTCAGTGAGAAATTTGACGTTGTGATAGCAAACTTTGCAAACCCTGACATGGTGGGCCACACTGGCGACTACGACGCTGCGGTGAAAGCCGTGGAGACAGTGGATGCCTGTGTCGGCAAGGTCAAGGCCGCCGTCGAGAAGGTTGGAGGATATCTCCTCGTGACATCCGACCACGGCAATGCCGAGGTTATGCTGCAGGAGGACGGGGTCGGCAGACACACGGCCCACAGCACGAATGAGGTTCCTCTTATAATCTGCGGGGCGGATGTTAGCCTCCGGCCCGGACGTCTGGCGGATATTGCCCCTACAATTTTGGACCTGATGGGTCTTGAGAAAACAGAGCTTATGACAGGGTGCTCACTTATCTCTCGAAACTAATTTATATATTAAAAGGAGCGAAACATGAAAGATTATTTGGAAATTATTGATGTAGTAGGACGTGAAATCCTAGACTCACGAGGAAACCCCACAGTTGAATGCGATGTGGTTCTTATTGACGGTTCTGTAGGCCGCGCCATGGTGCCATCAGGAGCTTCCACAGGGATGTTTGAAGCATGTGAACTGCGTGACGGCGACAAGAGCCGCTACTTGGGCAAGGGCGTTCTAAATGCCGTAGAGAACTTAAATACAAAAATCGCAGAGGCTTTAATTGGCGAGAACGCGCTGGATCAAGTAGCTATAGACAAAATGCTCATAGAACTTGACGGTACCCCTAACAAAGCTGAGCTTGGCGCAAATGCAATCCTCGGAGCATCTCTTGCCGTGGCCAGAGCTGCGGCTGAGTCGCTGAAAATTCCGCTCTACAAATACATCGGTGGAGCGGCTGCGCATGTGCTGCCTGTTCCTATGCTCAATGTTCTAAACGGCGGCGCACATGCTGCCAATAGCGTTGACTTCCAAGAGTTCATGATTATGCCCGTGTCAGCCAAGACCTTCCGTGAAGCCCTGCGCATGGGTGCAGAAGTATTCCACGCTCTGAAAAAAGTAGTGCCCCCCTCCGGTGTGGGCGATGAAGGTGGCTATGCCCCAGATCTCCCGACTGACGAAGATGCTCTCAAGGCTCTCATGACAGCTATAGAAAAAGCAGGTTACAAGCCTGGCGAGGACTTCATGATTGCTATGGATCCGGCTGTTTCCGAGTGGTATAAAGAGGAAGACGGCAAGTACCACATGCCTAAATGCGGCCTTGTCAAGACCCCTGAGGAAATGGTAGACATGTGGGTTGATCTTTGCAGCAAATATCCGATTATTTCAATCGAAGATGGTATGGCTGAAGACGACTGGGCAGGCTGGAAGCTGATGACCGAGAAGCTGGGAGACAAGATTCAGCTCGTAGGCGATGACTTGTTTGTAACAAATACAAGCAGGCTTAGAAAAGGCATTGAGATGGGCGTAACAAACTCAATTCTCATCAAGGTGAATCAAATAGGCACTCTAACTGAAACCTTAGATGCCATCTACACTGCAAACAGGGCAGGGTACACGGCTGTTATATCCCACCGCTCCGGAGAAACTGAGGACACCACAATTGCTGATATCGCTGTTGCTGTAAATGCAGGTCAAATTAAGACAGGCGCCCCTTCCAGAAGCGATAGAGTTGCGAAGTATAACCAACTTCTTAGAATCGAAGAAGAGCTTGGCGATGCGGCTGTTTATCTCGGAAGGGAAACATTCTTTAATCTGTAATCTTACTGCTGTTACAATTTTTGAAGATATCTAAAACTATCCGTCGGACATGGGCAATTGCAGCAATCGCTCCTATCCGACTGGTCGCCCGCTAGCTTTGCGCCGAAAACAGCGCCGGAAATAGCGTTATTGACATTTTGCGCTAAATATGGTAACTTTTAGCGGTAATAAATCTAAGAAGAGGTATAAAAATGAAGAGAATCGTGACAATTGAAACACGTGATTTGGCAGCGAGCTACAGTGATGGCGGTTGCGGAGAATGCCAAACTTCCTGCCAGTCGGCTTGCAAGACCTCCTGTGGTGTCGCAAATCAGATGTGTGAAGCGGCAACTGCTGACGAAAACTAGAAATAGCAAAACCAAGAAAATAGCAAAAAGAGAAATGCGGCCGAAAGGCCGCTTCTCAATGTATGGAGATATTATGATTCACGCTTATAAACTAAATGATTACAATATTGTGCTAGATGTTAACAGTGGCTCAATCCATCTTGTGGATGAGGTGGCATTTGAGGCCATCTGCCTGCTTGAGCACGGGACGGAAGAGGCGGCTCAGGAGTATTTGAGGGCGAAATTTGATGAGCTTACTAAATCTGATATTAGTGAGCTGTTTGACAGCATAGCTGGTTTGAGAGATAGCGGCAAGCTCTATGCCGGGGATACATATGCCGGCACCCCGCCCCTAGGGGAGGCTCCGCCTCTTAAAGCCCTGTGCCTTAACGTGGCTCATGCTTGCAATATGAGGTGCTCCTACTGCTTTGCAGGAAGAGGTGAGTATGGCGGAGATGAGGGGCTTATGAGCCTTGAGATAGGGAAGCGGGCTGTCGATTTTTTATTAAAAAACTCACATGGGCGCAGAAACTTGGACATAGATTTTTTTGGCGGGGAGCCGCTGTTAAACTGGGAGGTTGTAAAGGGTACTGTAGCCTACGCCAGGTCAAAGGAGCGAGAAAACGGCAAAAATTTTAGATTTACACTCACCACTAACGGTGTCTTAATAGATGATGAGGTTATAGAGTTTTCCTGTAAAGAGATGCACAATGTGGTGCTGAGCCTGGATGGCAGGCCGGAGATCAATGATAAGCACCGTGTTTTGCCTGGAGGCGGTGGCAGTTACGGATTAGTGCTGCCTAAGTTTAGGGAGCTTGTAGACGCAAGGCAGGGTAAGGGGTACTACATCAGAGGCACGTTTACAAGCGAAAACAAGGATTTCGTCAATGACATTTTGCACATAGCAAGCTGCGGATTTGAAGAAATTTCGCTGGAACCTGCCGTAGCGAAGCCTGAGGAACCCCTTGGATTTAATAAAGAAGACCTTGCGGAATTATTTGAGCAGTATGAAGTTCTTGCTAAAGAGATGATAGAGCGTTCCAAGGCGGGCGGGGGATTTAAGTTCTACCACTTCAATCTAAGCCTTGATGCCGGGCCATGTGTACACAAGCGCATTGCAGGCTGCGGTGTGGGCACGGAGTACATGGCGGTGACTCCTGGCGGAAAGCTCTACCCCTGTCACCAGTTTGTAGGTGATGAGAGCTTTGTTATAGGGGATGTGCATGAAGGCATAACTAATGCCGAACTGCTTAAGCAGTTCGGCAAATGGGATATCTATTCCCGCCCTTCGTGCAAAGACTGCTGGGCTAAGTTTTACTGTAGCGGCGGTTGTGCTGCCAACGCCTACCACGACACCGGAGATATCTCAGGTGTGTACGAAATAGGCTGTGAACTTTTCAAAAAACGCCTGGAATGTGCCATAATGATACAGGTTGCTGTTATGCCTACACAACCTTAGCCAGAAAGTCTTGCAAACGCGGGCTCTGGGGGTTTGTGAAAAACTCATTAGGTGTGTTTTGCTCAACTATAAGCCCTTCGTCCATAAATAAAACACGGCTGCCGACTTCCCGGGCGAAGCCCATTTCGTGGGTGACCAAAACCATGGTCATCCCTTCGTGGGCGAGTTCTCCGATAAGCTCTAAAACCTCGCCTACCATCTCCGGGTCGAGAGCGCTGGTGGGCTCGTCAAAGAGCATTACAAGCGGGTCCATGGCCAGTGCGCGGGCGATAGCCACGCGCTGCTTTTGGCCGCCGGAGAGGGTTGCGGGATAGCTCTTGGCTTTCTCTGAGAGACCAATGCGGTTTAGAAGGCGGTGTGCGGTGTCAAGAGCCTGCTCCAAGGATGCTTTTTTTAGCGTAATCGGAGCCAGAGTTATGTTTTGCTCCACGGTGAGGTGCGGGAACAAGTTGAAATGCTGAAAAACCATGCCCATTTTTTTACGGTGCTCATTAAGCGGAGCGCCTTTTTTTAGATTGGTGATATCCTCACCCTCAAACCAAATCTCTCCTCCGGTGGGAAATTCAAGCAGGTTCATGCAACGTAAGAAGGTGCTCTTGCCGCTGCCTGACGGGCCGATTATAACGACTCTTTCTCCGCGGGTGATTTCCTCATCAATGCCGCGCAGCACCTCAAAGCTGCCAAATTGTTTTCTTAAATTTCTAACGGTGATCACTCTTACGCAGCCTCCTTTCAAGTTTCCCGACGAAAAATTCCAAGATTAAAACGATTATCAAATAAAATGCGGCGACGAAAAACAGCGGAGCCGGGTTAAATGTCAGTGCTCTTATTACATTGCCGGCGTGGGTGACATCTGTTATAGCCGCCATACCGGCTATGGAGGTGTCCTTAAAGAGTGTAATAAACTCGTTGCCAAGGGCGGGAAGGCTATTCTT
>WQRL01000038.1 GCA_009786775.1 Oscillospiraceae bacterium | reverse complement strand
AGCGAAAGCAAATCCCAAGTATGCAGCCGAGAATACAAGATATCCCGAAACCAAGAGTGCCTTTCTTCCAATCTTGTCGCTGAGTTTTCCCAGCGGCAATGCCAAAACCGAAGCTGACACTGTGAATGCGAAGAATAGGAGAATCACTGAGCTATCATCAAATCCTACGGACTGCGCCCTTAAAAGCAAAAAAACATTTGATGAGTTACCAAGGGTAAACAGCAGCACTACGAAAAGGTATAATTTCAACCTTTTATCCAGTTTTTTTAGACTTGCGAAAAACGGAAGGCGGTTTGTGGCCTGCAATGGGCTGGGTGTTTTCCGTTCTTTTACAAAAAAGAACATAGACAATCCCACGATGGCAGGGATGGCAGAAATTAGAAATATGCGCCTGAAATCCTCTATGCCTCCAATAAATAAGAAATAAACTATTAGAATTCCAAGAGCAGAACCGGCTTTGTCTAACATCTTTTGTAAGCCAAAAGATTTCCCCAGCGATTTTTCCCCCGCGCTTTCAGATATGAGCATGTCCCTCGGTGCTGTTCTGATGCCCTTGCCGAAGCGGTCAACGATTTTGGCAAACAGCACACCCGTCCATGACCCGGCGGCAACTAATAAAATTTTATAAAGCACCCCTGTTGAATAGCCGGCAAAGGCCAAAGCCTTCTTCTTTTGCAGCCTATCTGAAATGCGGCCGCTAAAGACTTTTAAAATGTCTGCCAAGCTCTCAACAACGCCTTCTATAAGGCCGATTAGTGCGGGGGTTACACCAAAAACCGCAGTCAAATAGAGAGGCACAAGAGGATACACCATTTTTGTGCTAAGGTCAGTGAAAAAACTGACTAATCCAAGAAATAGGACATTTTTATTTTTCGTGCCATTATTGTTTGCGTTCAAAAAAATCATCCTTGCAAAATATTCTAAACATGAAATTAAACCTATTTTGCATGAAAACTTGCATGAAAACAGGCTTAAAATCATCTTTATATGCCATGGCCTCGTCATTGCCTCAGTTGTGGCGGTTGCGCTGGAGGCTGCCATGATGCCTGAAGCTGATTGTTAAGCGCCTTGCTAATGTTTTTACTTCCCGGTATGCGGTGCTGAAAACTTCTTCATCATCATGCGGGGGGCTTCAAAATCCTCGCCGGGGAATTGTTCTTCAAAGCAAGTAATCAGCCGTGCCAGGTATCTGCTGAAAGTGCGGAGTTCTTCCTCGCTCATGCAATCGAGCACTTTTGAGATTTGCACAGGGTTGTCATTAACCTCGTCAGCGGCTTTCGCACCGGCATCCGTCAAGCGGATCACAGAATCCTCACGGGTGATGTATCCGCTCTGTTCCAGTTTTTCAAGTGTTTCCATAAGCATAGGCTTACGCATGTCAGCCAAATAATCTAGTTCTTTTTGTGCCATCTCCGGCTTCATTTTAAGCAGTTTGAGGATACGCCCTTGCCCTTTCAATGGATCAGGCATTTTCTTTGCGGGGCATAGGCCTAATCCCATCACACGGTTTGTAAACATTTGTAAGTGTTGCAGTTGTTCAATAACGGTTGCTTTAATTTCATTCATTGTCTATTCCTCCCAAGAATTTTTCACCGCATTTTTTGTGGATTTCATTATGCTGACATACCATATGCTTATTACGGCAGGTGGCAATAACGCTTATTCGAACACCTAGCGTGGCATGGGGCGGAGTTAGTCTTGCCTAACACGATTTATTTTATCAACCGCAAAGGCTTCTGTCAATAAATTTGTAGAAAACCAGCTTTGTCTGTGGTATGATTAAGCTCATATTATCTGCACAATTGCTCAAGCTAGAATAAATTGAGGCAGACACTTGAGTGGCGTTTTAGCGAGTTTGTGCCGTGTGCATGACGGGAGCAAGTTTATCGGCATTGCGCTAAAGCGGTTGCGTGAAGATGAGGTGCTTACTCTATGGCCGGTTTCTTATATAAGCCCAAATATACAATCACTGACGAGATACTATCTCTGGTAGCACTGATAGCTGCACGTATAGATGTCCTGACTATTCAGAGCGGCATGGAACAAAATCCCAAGTTACGCAGGATGAACCGGCTTCGCTCTATTCACTCATCTCTTGCAATTGAGAATAATACCCTTTCTCTGGAGCAAGTGACGGCTCTTTTTAACGGTAAACGTGTTTTGGCACCGGCACAAGATATTTGCGAGGCACAAAATGCTTTTGATGTATATAATAGGCTGCTCGGATTTAATCCATATGACATATTAGATTTGCTGAGTGCGCACCAGATACTAATGAAAGACTTGGTGAAGGTGCCGGGGCAGTTTCGTTTAGGGAGTATAGGTGTAGTTCGCGGAGATGAAGTCGTTCACATCGCGCCGCCTGCCAGCAATGTTTCGGGACTTATGGCTGATTTGTTGCATTGGACGCAAAATGCACAAGTTCACCCGCTTATAAAAAGTTGCGTGTTTCATTATGAATTTGAAGTTATTCACCCATTCCCAGATGGGAATGGACGCATGGGGCGTATGTGGCAAACTCTCTTGCTATACCGCTGGAAAGAAATTTTTGCATGGCTTCCTGTTGAAACTATGGTTTGGGAGCGTCAGCAGGAGTATTATGCAGCAATTGGCAGTTCAAACGATGCAGGAGATTGTGCGGAGTTTCTTCGTTTTATGCTACAAGCAATTTGGGATACATTAGAACTGTACGCTTCTGCCGACCAAGTGAGCGACCAAGTGAGCGACCAAGTGAAGCGGGTTTTATCAGTGGTGGGGGCAAAAACGCTTTCAGCTTTAGAAATAATGGAACTTCTCGGCTTGAAGCACCGTCCGACTTTCCGCAAAAACTACCTGCACCCTGCGCTTGAAGCTGGTCTGATTGAAATGACTATGCCACAGTCGCCGAATGCTCACAATCAGAAATACCGTAGAGTTGAAATGAGATGAATTTAGAAAAACCGTGGAGGTGTTTTAAGTGAAACTTTATATAAAGCAAAGAGTGTTTTCCTTTGCAGATAGGTTTGCAATAAAAGACGAACATGGGAATGATGTTTATTCGGCTGTCGGGAGGATATTATCACTGGGTAAAAAGCTGGATATTTATGAGGGCATAAATACTAATGCTGCCCCTGTGGGGAAAATTGAGCAAAGGCTTATGTCCATTACCACCCGCTTCGGGATAATAGTTGAAGGGCATCATGTAACTGACATGGTTCGAAAGATAACCTTTTTTTCCAACGACTACAGGCTTGAAGGGCTGCCCTGGCATTTGGAGGGTGATTTTTTGGCCCATGAATATAGCCTGATGGATGGACACAATACGGTAATGCGGCTATCTAGAAAATGGTTTACATGGGGAGACAGCTATGAATTGGACATTGCTGACGGCCAAGACCCATTGCTCTGCTTGTGCATTGCGTTGGCGGTGGATTGCTGCATGTGCGTAAGAAATAATTAATGACGCGAAACTCCCAAGGGTTCGTGCTGCGTGCGGAAAATGGGCTAGGCCTGCTAGATAACGTGGCCATACTGACTAGGGGACATCATGAGTTTATATGAAAGCAAAAAGTTACAAACCAAATGAGGCGGTTCCGCAGTGGGTTCCGCCTGCAAAAAATAAAATGTGGAGGCAAATGATATGGTAATCAACTCAAAAAAAGCCGAAGAATCGGCAATCCTTAATCTTGCATACAGTGTGTGCGCGGCGGTGCGGACGGCACCAAAAGCCTGTGGCATAGACCATCTCGAAACTGCAATTTTAACAGGTGAGGACAAAGACCGCGTCACAGCCGAAATGCGGAGAATTGGCAATAGCTTCGGCGAGGATGGCAGGGTTTTCCGGCGTGATGCGGATAACGTGGACGAAAGCAGCGCAATTGTGCTTGTCGGGGCTAAATATGAGATACGCGGGCTCAATCAAAAGTGCAAACTCTGCGGATTTGAGGACTGCGCAACCTGCAAAAAAGCAAGCGCAACTTGTGTGTTTACGTCTATGGACTTAGGCATAGCCGTCGGCTCGGCGGTTTCGCTGGTTGCTGACAACCGCGTGGATAACCGCATAATGTTCACAATAGGCCAAGCCGCTGCAAGCCTTGGGCTACTTGGTGAATATAAAATGATCATGGGTATACCATTGGCAAGTTCTGGCAAGTCGGTCTTTTATGACAGAAAGTGATAAGTAGTTATAAAGGAAATTACTTAACCTCGACAAAAGGGGCTGGAAATGAAAAGACAAGTAATTATGGCAGCGGTGCTTATAACTGTGATGATTATTTCAGCGGTTTTCCCCCTTCTGACCGCAATGGCGAGCGTCCCGCCGACGCCAGGGGAAATGAGTGTTGGCATTGAAAACCCTCCTGAAAATGCTGTGTTCGCCGATATACTGATAAGAATCAACGAGAGAGATCCAAACTTCACAGACGTTAATGAGGATAATCTTGTGCTGTTCGGGCTGGATAATCAGGCCGGGATAGTTGGGTTTAACGATGGAGGGTTTCGGAGTTTTACATTTCACTACAACGGTGCATCTTCTGAAATTCACTTGAGCGAGAGTTCGTGGCGGTATTATTTCGTGCATTTCGGAATTGAGGTAGAAGGGCAGTTTCAAAATCTTCTTGAAAACTACTCTGATATGAAAATTGCATTGCTTGATTATGCAGGGGATGTGATTTCGGTGTCGGCAAGTTTTTCATTGCCTAGGCCTAGAAGAGGCGTTTTCGTATCTATTTGGGTGGGGCCTGAGGTGAGTTATAATCATGAAACGGGAGATGTAGCTGTACATTTGTTTCCCGTGCGGTATAACTATTTACGCAGCATACTCCGCCCTGCTCTTCATCGTTCGCCGTTTCTGGTGCTTAGTGCCGTAACGCTGCTTTCTGTGGTTTTGGAACTTGCAGCAGGGCTCTGTTTCGGATTCCGTAAAAAAATTCTTTTGCGCACAGTTCTTGCCAGCCTGGTAACACAAGCCTTTATAGTAGCGTTTACCGCTATCTCAGTGCGTGAGGATTTTGTGGATGCTCGCTTATTGATTTTCCTCATAGTGCCGGCTCTTGTGGTTGGAGCGTCCGTCGCTGAGCATTTCTTCTATCGCAGAAGTTCCGCTATGAAAAACATCGGCCCGCAGAAAATCTTGCGGTATACAATCGCCGCGAATTCACTGGGGTTTGCTTTTCTCGTGCTGTTTTTTATTAATAGTGCCTGACACTGCCGCTTGATATGCTCTGCTTAAAAATGGCGGTGGAAATAACAAAACCACTGCACAGTAACAACGGTAAATGTGGCGGTACATTTGTTAGAATTGCCTAATTGATTTAGAAGAAATAACGAAGTATACTACATAGTAGTTGAACAAAGGCGTTCATCAAATGGTGCCCCGTAAATTCGCTGGCTTATGAAGCCGCCGGCTGAATTGAACTGGCACCGTATGATGAGCGCCTTTGTTTTTACAAAAATGATTTTTGCTGCTGACTGACACTAACCACTGTGCGGCACTAACACCATCGGGTGACACACCGGGCGACATTATTAATAGCAAATAAAAAGACTGCTTGAAAGCACTCACGAACCGAGAGGATAAAGACATGACATGTATATATGAAAATCCGCTGTCTAAGAGGTATGCAAGCCGGGAAATGCAGGCCATATTTTCAGATGATAATAAGTTTTCTACTTGGCGCAAGCTCTGGGTGGCGCTGGCTGAGAGCCAGGCTTTTCTGGGACTGGATATAAGTGAGGAACAGATTTCTGAGATGCACAGGCACATCCACGATATCGACTATGAGCGTGTAAGCCAGATTGAAAGCGAAATACGCCACGACGTTATGGCACATATCAGAGCCTATGGTGAGAAGTGCCCGCTTGCAGCGCCCATAATTCACCTCGGGGCGACATCCTGTTATGTGGGCGATAACACCGACATAATAGTTCAGCGCTCAGCGCTGCTTCAGATTAGGCGCCTGCTCATAAATGTGCTGGCAAAGCTATATGAGTTTGCACAAACCCACAAGGCACAGCCATGTCTGGCCTACACCCACTTTCAGGCCGCGCAGCCAACTACAGTAGGAAAGCGCGCAACATTGTGGA
Organism: Oscillospiraceae bacterium; assembly: GCA_009786775.1. Classification (GTDB taxonomy): domain Bacteria; phylum Bacillota; class Clostridia; order Oscillospirales; family Oscillospiraceae; genus WRMH01. The sequence continues at coordinate 4,098 of WQRL01000038.1, read as the reverse complement.
TTCAGGAGCTTGTTCTTGATTTGGAACATCTGGACTTTACATTAGGCCAACTGAAACTATTGGGCTGTAAAGGCACAACCGGAACTGGTGCGAGCTTTCTTGAGCTATTTGACGGAAATCATGACAAGGTTAAAGAACTCGAACAAATGATTGCGGATAAAATGGAATTTAGCGGTGTATTTCCGGTGACGGGCCAGACTTATTCCCGTAAAATTGATTATTACACGCTGTCGGTTTTGTCCTCTATTGCGCAAAGCGCGCATAAATTTTCAAATGATATAAGGCTGCTCAGCCACCTCAAGGAGGTTGACGAGCCATTTGAGCAAGCGCAAGTCGGTTCGAGTGCGATGGCATACAAGCGCAATCCGATGAGAAGTGAGCGCATAGCGTCATTGGCCAGATATGTTATCGTGGACGCACTTAACCCGGCCATTACTGCTAGTACGCAGTGGCTTGAGAGGACGCTTGATGATTCGGCAAACAGGCGCATTTCCATACCTGAAGCCTTTTTGGCTGTAGACGGAATACTCTCTTTGATGCTAAACATTGCCGGAGGAATTACAGTCTATCCCAAGATGATGAAAAAACACTTGACGGAAGAGCTGCCTTTTATGGCAACGGAAAATATTCTGATGTACTGTGTAAAAAAAGGCGGAGATAGGCAAAGCCTGCACGAGAGAATACGCATTCACTCAATGGAGGCCGCAAAAAACATAAAACTTGACGGTGGAGAAAATGATTTGATTAGCCGGATATACGGTGATGCGGCTTTTGGGTTAAGCCAAGGGGAACTGGACAAAATTCTAAATGCGGAGAACTTCACCGGAAGGGCAAAGGAGCAGACCGAGGAATTTCTAAAGGATGTTAGAGTGATTATTGAAGAAAATAAATGGCTTTTAGGTGCGGAAGTCAAAATCACGGTTTAGAATCAGGGGAGTAGACGTTATGTTGGTTGATGATGAGCTAATTGACTATTTAGAAGAACTTTCAAGTCTTCTCCTGTCAAAGGATGAAAAGCAAAGACTCTCAGCAGATCTTAGCAACATTCTCGATTTATTTGCAAAGATTGACGAGCTTGATACAGAAAACGTAACCGGGCGCAGCCACCCTTTCGACAATGTAAATGCTTTACGGGAAGATGAGGTGCAAGCATCTTTTGAGCGCGAGCTCATATTGGAAAACGCTCCGGAAAATGACGGCGAAATGATTATTGCTCCGATGGCGGTTTCGTGAGTTGTAAGCCCTCCTCAGGTACGCATATTTATGACCTTATGGGTCTATGGCCGTTTTGCCTGAGATGCGAAAGGAATGGTTACAGATATGTTTGACATGAGCGCCCTTGAATTATCTCAGGCTATTAAAGAGAAAAAGTTTAGTGTAACTGAGGTAGTAGGCGGCTACTTAGATAAGATTGAAAAAAATTCTGATAAGTTTAATGCGTTTATTTCTACATGCAGGCAGGAGGCCATGTCAAAGGCCATAATTGTGCAGGGGGAAATAGATTCGGGGCAACTTACATCCCCCCTTGCCGGTGTGCCGGTTGGGCTTAAAGACAATATTTCAACTAAAGGCGTAGCCACGACCTGCGCCTCAAATATGCTAAGCGGTTATAAGCCGGTTTTTGATGCAACAATTGTGGAAAAACTGGAGCAGGCCGGTATGATTGTCATTGGCAAACTCAACATGGATGAATTTGCCATGGGTGCGTCAAGTGAAACTAGTTTTTACGGAGCTGTGCGCAATCCTTGGGATACTACACGCACTGCGGGAGGATCTTCCGGTGGCAGCGCAGCGGCTGTGGCAGCGGGGGAAGTTCCTCTCACAATCGGGTCTGATACGGGTGGGAGTATCCGTCAGCCCTGTGCATTTTGTTCAGTGACAGGAATAAAACCTACATATGGCTCTGTTTCCAGATATGGCCTTGTGGCGTTTGCCTCATCGCTTGACCAAATGGGGCCGGTTGGACGGGATGCGCGGGATTGTGCTGCGCTTCTATCAATAATATCAGGGCCTGATGCCAGAGATAGTACGTGCATTGCTCAAAAGCCCTTTGAATTTGACGCGAAAATTCCAGACTCAGTTGAGGGGCTGAGAATCGGGCTGCCAAGCAACTATTTTAGACAAGGGATTGCCCCTGGTGTAAAGGAAGCTGTTTTGGCGGCGGCTGATGAATATTCAAGGCTTGGTGCGCAAATAGAAGAATTTGAAATGCCTCTTGTAGATTATATGACATCTGTGTACTACATAATCTCATGCGCCGAGGCTTCTTCAAACCTGGCAAAATTTGACGGCCTAAAATATGGATACCGCAGTGAGAAGGCTGCATCCCTGGCTGAGGTATACCGCATGTCGCGCAGTGAGGGCTTTGGCCTTGAGGTGAAGCGCCGGATTATGCTTGGTTCATTTGTTCTCTCATCAGGCCACTTTGAGGCTTTTTATAAAAAAGCTCTAAAAGCGCGCGCGATTATAAGTGATACATATGAGGAGCTCTTTAAGCGTTTTGATATGCTCCTGACACCGGTTGCGCCCACTACGGCGTACAAAATAGGTTCAAATATAGATGACCCTGTCAAAATGTACATAGGGGATATCTATACAGTTTCTGTAAACCTAGCGGGTTTGCCGGCTGTAGCGTTGCCATGCGGATTTGACGGCGATGGTATGCCAATAGGGTTTCAGTTAGTCGGCAAAGCCTTTGATGATATGAAGCTCCTTCATGCCGCACAAGTGTTTCAGAAGCATACAGACCATCATACTAAGCCTGCACTAACCGAAACTGAGCCGGCCTTGGGCGTTGGGAGGGAAGTTCTGCCATGAAATGGGAAATAGTAATGGGGATTGAAGTCCACGCTGAACTATCTACTAAATCCAAGATTTTCTGCGGTTGCTCCACAGAATTTGGCGGTGCACCAAACACCAATGTGTGCCCTGTCTGCTCGGGGATGCCGGGGGCATTGCCAGTGTTTAACTATGCTGTTTTGGAATATGCAATCAAACTGGGTTTGACGCTCGGCTGTGAAATCACACGGTTTAGCAAGTTTGACCGAAAGAACTATTTCTATCCCGATTTGCCGAAAGCATATCAGATATCCCAGTTGTACAGCCCAATTTGCACATTAGGCCACTTGAACATAGATGGAGATGGATTTAGTAAATCTATCGGTATCAGTGAGATCCACATGGAAGAGGACGCAGGGAAACTTATTCATAACCTGCAAACAGGAAATACCTTGATGAATTATAACCGTTGCGGTGTGCCACTTTTGGAGATTGTATCGCAGCCTGACTTTAGAAGTGCCGGGGAGGTAATCGCATATCTGGAGAAGCTGCGTGAAATACTGCTATACCTGGACATCTGCGACTGCAAGATGCAGGAGGGCTCCATACGCGCGGATGTAAACATATCGGTCAGGCCGTTTGGTGGGCAGCTTGGAGTCCGCACGGAAATGAAAAATCTAAACTCGTTTAAGGAAATAAGCAGGGCTATAGAATATGAATCAAACCGGCAGATAGAGATTTTGGAAAGTGGCGGGGAAATTGAGCAGGAAACACGGCGCTGGGATGATGCTGTGGGTATGTCCGTCGGTATGCGCTCAAAAGAAAATGCACAAGATTACAGATACTTTCCTGAGCCGGACTTGCTGCCGTTACAGGTTGACGAGAGCCTGATAAAGAAAATAGGGGCCAATCTTCCGGAGCTTGCTCACCAGAAATGTGAGCGGTATATTGCGCAGTTTGGCTTAACAAAATATGATGCAACCCTAATCACAAAGTACAAGAACATAACTATCCTGTTTGAATCCGTGGCCCACTTGAGCGGTGAGCCCGTTGAAGCGGCAAATCTAATAACAGGCGAGCTTATGCGTCTTATGAACAAAACAGGAACACAGCCTGAGGACTTAAAGATAGATTCACAGAAACTTGCGGATTTAATAGCTCTTGTCACGGGCGGCAAAATTAACCGCACTGCGTATAAAGAAACTGTTGAGGCAGTCTATCTCAGCGATGTTGAGCCGAATGCCTATATTGAGGAAAAAGGGCTGCTGATGCTTGCGGATACTGATATAGTTACTAGTGCCGTAAAGTCGGTGCTAGAAG
>WQRL01000037.1 GCA_009786775.1 Oscillospiraceae bacterium | reverse complement strand
TACACATATAGAATCCTCACTTCCCGCATAAGAAACCCCTTCTACGCCTCCAGAGCCTTTCTCTACCCTAAGAAACTTGACATCGCCGCAATGCAGGAGGCCGCTGCGCAGTTTGTCGGTGAGCACGACTTCGCCGCCGTGCGCTCGGTAGGGTCTGTAACCAAGACCACAGTGAGGACCGTATACTGGTATGAGGTGGAGCAAAACGGCCTTTTTACGGAGCTGCGGGTGTGCGCCAACGGCTTTTTGTACAACATGGCCAGAGCCATGGCAGGAACCCTAATCTACGTTTCGGAAGGCAAGATAAAGCCCCATGAAATATCTTCCCTTCTAAAACAGAAGGACCGCCGCCTCACAGGGCCTACCGTGCCACCGGAAGGGCTATACCTCACAAGGATTTGGTATGAGGGCGCAGCCGGACAAATGTTCATTTAATTTCTATTTCTTTTTAATAAAAAAAGTGGTATAATTTCTAATTGCGTTGAAACGGAGAAAAACTTAGGTATGACAGACAACGATAAACCTAAAAAAAATTGGCAGAAAATCGTAGGAGCCGTTTTTTCTATAATATCCTTGATTGTTCTCGCCTATATAACAATTGCCCTCATTCAAGGGCGGACCCCTACTTTTTCTTGGTTTACCGATATCTTCGGCGGCAGTGCCGCTATTGAGGTTGCCGATGAACTGCACTTTGATGTGGGGCGCAACAGGGTTTTCGCCGATATGGATGGCCACATCGCCGCCGCAGGCGTGCTGGGGGTGCAGGTTCTCGACTACATGGGGAACGAAACCCTCAGAGAAAATTTCCGCATGGACAGGCCTGCAATTGTAACCAATGGCTCCCGTGGCATAGCTTTCGATATCGGAGGCAACGCCGTAAGGGTTTTTGAATCAGGACGTGTACTGTCCTCATTTGACACCAGCGGCATTATTGTTTCAGCCTCCATTAACCGGAATGGCTGGTTTACAGTAAACACTCAAGAGGGCGGCGGGAGGCGCGGGATGTCCACGGTTTTCAATGACCGCGGCACAGCCGTTTTCAGAGCCAACCTCGCCAGCGGCTACGCATTTGTTTCTGCCCTGTCCCCTGACAGCAGGAATTTGGCGGTGCTCAACCTCACCGATGCGGGCAGCAGGATTCCGCGTTTTCTGGGAATGAACCAGGCGGAACCCAGCAGTGTTTTCGTCCTGGACAACACCCTGATAGTCGATATGCACTACTTGTCAAACGGGAATCTCCTTGCTCTATCAACCCAGAGCCTGCTTGTGATAGACCGCGGGGGCGAGATGCGCGTCATCTATGAATTTGATGGACACAGGCTGGGCGGTTTTATACTTGATGATGATATAATTCTTCTAAACCTGCTCGATTACGGCGTTGGCCAGAGCGGCAGGCTTCTTATCCTAAATGAAAGAGGCAATATCCGGGCAGAGCGCCCAACTACGCGCGAGATTATTTCCATGTCATATGGCGGGGGCTTCCTCGCGGTAATGACAGGTGACGGCATTGAGTTCTTTGATACAGGGCTCAACGTGCTGCCTAATACAGCCTCAGGCATGAGCATGGCCGGAATAAACAGAGTCCTCGCCCTAGGCGGCGCAGTTGCACTGGCGGCCGGCGAGCATACCGTCACAGCAGTGAGGCTCGGCGATTGATGCCGGAACATAAACACTATCTAAGCAAAGGAGGTGCGCCGGGATTTGGAATCTTTTTTAATTGACATAGCAATAATAGGCATTGTAGCGTACTGCGCCTGGCGCGGCTTTAGAAATGGACTAATACGCGGGGCTTTCGGCATTGTGGCCCTAGTGGTTTCATTGATTGTCGCCAACGTCGCAGCAGAGGCTTTTTCAGATGATTTTGAGGGTATTCTTGTCCCATTCGTGGGCGGTGTCGTGGATACCGCACTAAATGAGGTTGAGTTAGATAATATCGACTTTGACGCACTTGAAGATCATGAGGACGATTCCTATGAGTTTCTCTCAGCATTTGCCGCCCTGCGCGAAATCGGCCTGCCGGTCCCTGCAGCCATAAGGATTGCGGAGCGGGCTGTGGCCGATGATGAGAGCGATGATACCCCGGCGTATATAATCGCAGCGGAGCTGTCGTCCACCCTGGCGTACATAGCTGTGTTTGCAGTGGCCTTTGTTCTGGTGGCAATTGTTTTCGCCGTTGTGGGCAACTTGATAGGCTTCGTGTTCTCGCTTCCCGGCCTGAGGCTTCTCGATGGCATCTTGGGGACTGCCTTCGGCCTTATTAAGGGACTTATTGTAGTACTGGCACTGGCGCTTTTCGCTAGATACTTCGGTCTTTTGGCGATAGAAATAATAGAGGAAACCACGGTTTTGAATCATTTGATTAACAACAATGCCATCGCTGATATGTTGGGACTTTAGAGTAGGTTAAGTATCACGGGGAGCCTTCCGCTCAAATTGCGCAGGACTTCTGATTTAGTTAAAACACTCTTGCTTTTGGGGGATTTAAGAAAGTGAAATTTGTTCCGAATATAATTTCTATATTTCGGATTTGTCTAGTTCCAATCTTTGTTATTGTATTCTTCTCTGATCGGACTGACAGCCATTTATATGCAGTGCTGGTTTATGCAGTGGCTGCCCTCAGCGACTTTCTTGACGGATTTCTGGCGAGAAAGTTTAAGGCTTCGTCCAATTTGGGCAAATTTCTCGACCCTCTAGGGGACAAACTCATGACGATTTCAGTCATGCTCTGCATAACCATTGACGGGCTAATCCCTGTCTGGGCGGTACTCCTGGTGGGTGCCAAGGAGCTTCTGATGGGAGTCGGCGGACTGGTGCTTCACAAGAAGGCCAACGTGGAACTGCCCGCATCAAACTTAATCGGCAAGACTTCCACAGTTGTGTTTTTCCTAGTGTGCGTTTCCCTGATGATTTTCAGAAACATTTCCCAGTGGGGCTCAATAGCGCTGATTTCTATAGCAATAGGGCTAACTTTTATATCCCTTGTGAGCTATTTAATTAAATATATTAAGATAATGAAAAGCATGGAAAATTCGGAAAGCGCGGAACCGACTCCGCCATAAAGGAAGGTAAGTAGCTAATGCGACCACATATTTGTGCCAGATGTAAAAGAAATCCGGCAGTAATTTTTATAACAAGAATTGAAAATGGCCATTCGACCAATGAGGGCATCTGTATTAAGTGCGCCCGGGAACTGAACATTAAGCCTGTGGAAGACATCATCAGCAGGATGGGGCTTACAGACGAAGATCTTGAGAGCCTCACAGATGAGATGATGGACGCCATGGGTGGCTTAGAATCCCTCGCCGAAGTCGGCGAGAATGGTGATAATGACGATGGCAAAACTGCAACTTTTCCGTTTCTCAACAGGCTCTTCGGCGGACCTGACGACAATCCCCCGGGGAATTTCCCAAGACCCGGACGCGACGGCAAAGAGCGGGAGCACGGCCCGGGAGGACCAGGTGGGCCGGGCGGTCAAGGCGGCCCCGGCGGACCGGGTGCTCAAAGCGCCCAAAACAGCAAGAAACGCAAGTACTTGGAGAGTTACTGCATCTCCCTCACCCGCAGAGCCACAGACGGCAAGCTCGACAAAATTGTGGGCAGGGAAACCGAAACTGAGCGCGTAGTGCAGATTCTCAACAGGCGTCAGAAAAATAACCCCTGCCTTATCGGCGAACCGGGAGTGGGCAAGACCGCCATCGCAGAAGGGCTTGCTTTGCGCATTTGCGAAGGCAATGTGCCTGTGAAACTGCGCGACAAGGAAGTATTTTTGCTGGATTTGACAGCACTTGTGGCAGGCACCCAGTTTAGGGGCCAGTTTGAGAGCCGCATGAAAGGTCTTGTGGAAGAGATCAAAAGCCACGGCAATGTAATTTTGGTTATTGACGAAGTACACAGCCTTGTGGGCGCAGGTGATGCCGAGGGTTCGATGAACGCGGCAAACATCCTCAAGCCCGCCCTCTCACGGGGCGAGATTCAGGTCATAGGTGCCACTACTTTCACTGAATATAGAAAGCACATAGAAAAAGATGCGGCTCTTGAGCGCAGATTCCAGCCTGTTGTGGTTTCTGAGCCGTCGATAGCCGAGTCCATTGATATAATAATGGGCATCAAGCATTACTATGAGGCTTTTCACGGTGTCCGGATTCCGGACGAGATGGCACGTCAGGCTGTAATTCTCTCTGAGCGCTACATCTCCGACAGATTCCTGCCGGATAAGGCCATTGACCTAATTGACGAGGCCTGTTCGGACATGAACCTCAAAAGCCCGCAAATTGCCAGGGTGGACGGCATAAACAAGGAAAAAGCAGACCTCGGAAAAGAGAGGGAGCTTCTGCTCTCCGCTCCTAACGGCAGCGACTATGCACGTCTTGCAGAAATCCGCAGCAAGGAACTCAGGCTGACGAATGAACTCGATGAGCTTGAGGCCAAGGGCGCACCGGAACTGACGCTTGACAACTTGGCCCGCGTCATTGAGCTCTGGACTAAAATCCCTGCCTCCAGCATACGCGAGGATGAGTTTAAGAGGCTCTCTGAGCTGGATACGCGCCTAAAAGAGCATATAGTCGGCCAGGATGAGGCCGTAGATGTGGTCTGCGCCGCCATAAGACGCAACCGCGTAGGCATTTCACCCAAGCGCAAGCCCGTGTCATTTATTTTCATCGGCTCAACGGGTGTTGGCAAGACTGAGCTTGTAAAGAGGCTTGCCTCAGACCTGTTTGACTCCCCGGAATCCTTGGTCAGGCTGGACATGTCTGAATTTATGGAAAAACACGCTGTTTCGCGCATAATTGGCTCTCCCCCGGGCTATGTCGGCTACGATGAGGCCGGGCAGCTCACGGAGAAAATCCGCCGGAAGCCTTACAGCGTAGTGCTCTTTGACGAGATTGAGAAGGCTCACCCCGATGTCATGAATATTCTTTTGCAGATTCTCGACGATGGCCGCATCACCGATGCCCAAGGGCGCATGATCAATTTTGAGAACACTGTAATAATAATGACCACAAACGCAGGCAGCGACAAGAAGGACGGGGCTGTGGGCTTTAACCGCACGAGGGACGAGCAGGGCAAGGAAAAGGCCGAGAAGGCTCTCAAAGACTTCCTGCGTCCGGAATTTATAAACCGCGTGGATTCCATCGTGTACTTCAATCACCTGTCCGAAGATAATTTCAAGGCGATTGCAAAGCTCATGCTTGAGGAACTCAAGGCTGCCATGGCTGAGAAGCCCATTGAGCTGCGCTATGACGACAGCTTGCTGGAGTATCTGTCGGATAAGTCCTATTCCCAGGCCTATGGCGCAAGAAACCTGCGCAGGCTAATCCAGAAAGAAATTGAAGATGCCATCGCTACGGAGATGATTTCAAATTACGCAGCGGCCATAAAACAGGTAGGCCTTACGGTTATTGACGGCGAAATCAGAGTATTGGCGGTGTAGGAGGGTATTATGCAAACCAGTTTTGAAAGAAAGTTCCCGCACATTTCCAGCCCCCTGAGGCTCGGCAACGTATATCTCAGAAATAGAATTGTTTCGGGTCCTATGTCTTTTCCCGATATTCCGGAGTGGGGGGCTTTAACAGCCCCCTCTTCAGCTTTTTACGAACTGCGGGCCAAGGGAGGTGCGGCTGCTGTCACTATTAGTGAATGTGTCGTCCACCCTGCCACCGGCAAGAGCCATAGCGTGCATATAGACCTGGCGGTGCCGGGGAATATGCGGAGCTTTGCCCTTGCGGCAAATGCAATACGCAGGCATGGGGCTGTGGCGAGCTTGCAGCTCTCCCACGGCGGCATGTACGGCGGGGCTGACTCTGTGGACAAGAGCCATCTCTCAGGCTCTGTGCGCTACGGCCCAAGCCCGCGCACCTTGCCCACCGGCGCATCGGTCACGGAGATGCCCGTGGAGCTAATCCGTGAAATTACGGAGGGCTTTGCCAAATACGCAGGGCTTGCCAAAACTGCGGGCTTTAATATGCTCATGATTCATGCCGGACACGGCTGGCTTCTGCACCAGTTCCTCTCCCCGCTCTATAATCTTAGAACAGATAGCTATGGAGGCTCCGTGGAGGGGCGCACCCGCTTCCTGTCTGAGGTCCTCGACGCTGTCCGCGAGGCCGTAGGCCCTGATTTCCCCATTGAACTGCGCATAAGCGGCTCGGACTTCGCAGAGGGCGGCTATGATGTTTCGGGAGCCATTGAGTTTGTAAAGCTAATTGAGGATAAAATTCAGCTGCTCCACGTCTCCGCAGGAATCTTCGAAGGAGGCTTTGCCATTCAGCATCCGTCCATGTTCCATAACCGGGGCTGCAATGTGGAGCTTGCCGCAGAGATAAAAAAACATGTAAACGTGCCTGTCGCCACAGTGGGCGGCATAAGTGACCCCGCTATGATGGAAGAAATTATAGCCTCGGGCAAGGCTGATGTAATCGTGATGGCCAGGGCGTTACTGGCAGATCACGAACTGCCTTTGAAGGTCTGCGCGAACAGGGACGATGAGATTGTTCCATGCTTCCGCTGCTTCACCTGTCACGCAGAACGCATGACAACAGGGATACGCCGCTGTGCCGTAAATCCAATTGTCGGCAGAGAGGACGAAAACCGCCATGTCCCGCCCTCCCCTTCCCCCAAGAAGGTCTTGGTCGCAGGCGGCGGCCCCGGCGGACTCATGGCTGCCCTCACCGCTGCAAGGCGGGGGCATCAGGTGGTTTTGTGTGAGAAAGAACAGGAATTAGGCGGCGCCTTGCGCAGTGAGGCAGGGGTTTCGTTTAAGAAGGATCTGCACAGGCTTCCTGAGCGGTATGCCCACCTCGCCAGAATGCACGGCGCTGATATCCGCTTAGGGGTGGAGGTCACCCCTGAACTGGTGGCTGCCGAGAAGCCCGATGTTCTAATCTGCGCCGTGGGCGCAGAGCCTATGGTTGCACAAATCCCCGGCATAGACAGCTCCCATGTGGTGTTGGGCACGGAGGTTTCCGGGGTCCAAGGAGATCGCGTTGCTGTAATCGGCGGCGGGCTTGTGGGCTGTGAAATGGGCCTGCACCTATCAATGGAGGGCAGGCAAGTAACAATTATTGAGATGATGCCGGAGCTTGCAAAGGACGCCAACCCACGCCACCGCCCAATTTTGCTTGGCAAACTTGAGGAACTAAAAGTAAAGTCACTTACAGGCTCCCGTGCGGTGCGCATTACAGAGGATGGGGTTTACTGTGTTGATAGCTCCGGTTCGGAGACCTTTATAGAAGCAAATTCAGTGGTCTGCGCCACCGGCATGAGCCCCCGCAGGGCCGCCGTAGATGCCCTGCGCGACTGCGCCCCGGTGTTTATGGAAGTCGGCGACTGCGTAAGCCCCGGCAATGTGGTGGATGCCACTTCGCGCGGGTATTACGCCGCGCTGAATGTGTAGAGCAGAGTAGCAGCCCTGTTATTTTTCGCAGTTCGGTGGTAATCCGGCATAATCCGGTAAAAAGAGGGAGTGCATCAAAACAGCCGTTTTGATGCACTCTTTTTTTATTTAACTAGAAAGCAGGATGTAAAGGCTATCTTGTCTTGGCCGTAATTGTAGGGCAGGCCGTTGTCGGTGCAGACTTTGCTCACGTAGAGGCCGCAGGCTTCCATGGAAACTTCCATTTTGTCAGGAAACCGGCACGGAGCATCCGGGTAGGTGCATTTTTCGCAGACCTTACACACCCCTGTGCCCATGGCCAGGACATCGGAATACTCTTTTCTGAGCTCACCCCAAAGCCTTGCAAATGTGGCTTTTTGCCTCGCCCCGGCCTCCATTATGCCCTCCCAGTCATAGCTGTCCTCAAGTTCGCCCACTGTCTGGCAGAGGATGCCGCCCTCAAAACTAACTACACGCTCGCGCATTTCTTCAAGTGTTGCGCAAGCGGGCGGGCAGGACCATGATTTTTCGTAATTCTCGCATTGGCTTGGATTACACATGTCGCGGATATCCTGCATAAATTCCAGCGTGGAAACTTCCAGCGGGGCCATGTGGTCAAACCCGCAGGACTTTGCCAGTGCTTCTATTTTTTCATATTCTTTCATTTTGTCCTCCTCTTATATTAAGTGTCAGTGTGATTTTGCCTGCCTTTATTCGTGGAACATAATATGCTCAATGAAGGCATCGTTGAATGTTTTGCTTGTTGAGAGTTCAATATATTCACAGCGCCGGCGGATGTCATCAAGCTGTACGCGGGCATTCGCTGAGCATAGAGCCAGTGAGGCCCCCTCCCCTGCTGTGTTGCCGAGGGTTTTCGTTATGGGCAGAAAACTCTTTGGAAAAAGCCCGACCCTTGCGGCACTGTGCTGGTTCATGAAGCTGCCGAACCCCCCTGCGAGTACAAATGTTTTAACATCGGACTCTGTAACCCCTGCGTTTTCCAGCAAGGTCTGAATGCCCGCCCCGATTGCGGATTTTGCCAGTTGGATTTTGCGGATGTCCTGAGCGGAGAGATAAACGCCCTTGCCCTCACGGGTTAGCCAAAATACATTGTTTCCGTCAACTTCGCCTATATGATCCGCTATTTCATGCTCAATTTCATCAGCGTCCAGGAGCCTGCCTGTTTCATCAACCGCTCCGCAGTCCAGCAGCACAGCCAAAGCGTCCAGCAGGCCGGAGCCGCAAATCCCCGACGCGGGTTTGTTTCCGATTTTAGACACCTTTAGTCCATCAGGCGACCACTCCACATGATTTACAGCGCCGCCGACCGCCGCCATGCCCATAGTTATCTCGGCTCCCTCGAATGCAGGGCCTGCCGCTGTGGCGCAGCAGTAGTAGGTGCTGCCTTTTTTCATGGCAATTTCGCCGTTTGTGCCTATATCTAGGTACACTGCGGGCCCGTCATCGGCTTCCAGCTCGGCTGCTAACATCCCCGCAGTGATGTCGCCTCCGACATATGACGCAATTGAGGGGGTGTAGTAGAGCTTACAGCGCCGCGCACAGCGCAGGCTTTCCCAGCTCGGGTGCTCATCTCCGAAAAGGCTTTCCGGCTCAAACGGAGCTACGCCCATGCCCACAGGCGAGTAACCTGCGGCTAGGTGCTGCATTATTGTGTTTGCAGCGATAGCTATATATCCCACATCCCTCATGCGCTCGCCCGAAATTGTGCAGGTGTGACGTATTAGGGAGCCTATTTGCTCACGGATGAGCAAGGTCAGCTTCTCGTGGCTGTTTTCGGCGCAGTACTGGATTCTGCTTATTACATCAGCGCCGTAGGGCTTCTGCGCATTTACCCCGCTCGCCGTCGCCAGCCGCTCGCCGGTGACCACATCCGTCAGGTGCGCAACCACTGTCGTGGTGCCTATGTCTATAGCAACTCCCAGGCGCTTGCCTCTCGCCGGCGGATAGGGGCGGTCGAATATGACCCGGTTTGTCTTGCCGCCTGAGAGGGCAATCTTCATCTCCATTTCTTCAGGCAGGTGGATATCCACATCCCCTTCGATATAGGTTTTGCAGGCAAGCACCTCTTGCCCGTCAGGGCTTAGCCTCACTAAGCATTTCCCGCATCTGCCCTTGCCTGCGCAGGGGGCGTCTATAAATTCTCCTACTACTGTAATCCGCTCCAGCAGGGACTCTCCCAATATCCCCGGGGTCTCACAAATAAGCTCGCCGGAGCGGAATATTCTAACTTTTGGGGTCATTGACTCTCACCTTCTTAATGCTATCCAATTTTATGCTCTCCAAAGAGCGCCCATGAATTGCAATGGGTTATTTGGGCGTGAACAAATTTGCCGATAAGCTCTTTCTCACCCGCCAGGTGTACCAGCCTGCCTCCATTTGTGCGGGCGTTGAGCTTGTACCTCTCGTCATGGGATTCGCCGTCAACGAGCACTAGTACGGATTTGCCGATATATTCAGAGTGCTTTCTCTCCGAAATTGAGTTGTGAAGCTCCAGCAGCCTGTCAAACCTTGCCTGCTTTTGCTCCCTGGTCACATCATCCTCATACCCGGCAGCAGGTGTGCCCGGCCTTTTGGAGTAAATAAATGTAAACATCGCATCAAACTGAGCTTTTTCGATTAGCTCAAGCGTCTGCTCAAATTCCTCCTCAGTTTCCCCCGGAAAGCCCACTATTACATCACTTGTTATTGTGATATCCGGCATGAGGCGGCGCGCAATGGAAATTTTTTCCAAATACTCTTCTTGTGTATAACCTCTGTTCATAAGTTTGAGGATGCGGTCACTGCCCGCTTGAAACGGCAGGTGGATGTGGTGTGC
>WQRL01000036.1 GCA_009786775.1 Oscillospiraceae bacterium | reverse complement strand
CCTGCCGGCGGATATGAGTTCAGGAATTTCACCCGACATGCACGCCGAGAGCGCAACCAGCCCGCCGCTGCAAGCGCGCAGCAAGTCCATATCCACGCGGGGCTTTATATAAAAACCCTCAGTAAAAGCTGTGCTGACAAGATTGCAGAGGTTTTTATAACCCGTTTCGTCTTTACAGAGCAAAACCAAGTGGTAGCGGACTGAGTCAAGCTCATAGTCCATATCAAACCTGGTGCGCGAGGCGACATACACTTCACAGCCGATTATGGGCTTAATGCCCGCATTTTTTGCCTCTTTATAAAAATTAACGGCGCCGTACATAACGCCGTGATCTGTAACTGCCACACTATCCTGCCCAAGCTCTTTTGCGCGGGCCACCAGATCCTTAATCCGGCAGGCTCCGTCAAGCAGGCTGTACTCACTGTGGACATGCAAATGAACGAATGCCATAGCCACTCTCCTTCGTGGGACTTAGTCAAAATATTATATAAAATCCGCCCTAGCTTGTCAAAACTAAACGGAAGTGCCTTATTACACCCTTACGATTTGTGCCCCAAAAGGAAATAGTGCCAGCTTTGCCAGCTTAAAATGCTGCATCCCAAAAGGTATACCGATGATTGTGATACAAAACAGCACACCGGTCGCCAAACTCATTAGCGCCAGAGCCCAGCCAACCAAGACAATCCAGAGCACATTCGCCAGCGCGCCCATCACGCCGAAACCTCCAGGAATTACCTCACGCCCAAAAGGCCAGAGAACAAAGCCTGCAATTTTCATACATTGCACACCAAAAGGAAGCCCGATTATTGTCAGACAGAGCACCAGCCCCACCACAAACCACAGCAAGGCTTCAACAATCCCGCCGAATATGAGCCAAATAACATTACCTATAAACCTCAAGGCAAATCTCCCCTTTACCTATTTCTCTTTGCCCAATTATTGTACCACAAAACCATACCCACAACAACGAACTTAATCATCTCTTAATCAACTCTTAATGGTCTTGTTGCTAGCCACCCAGCTCAGCAAACCAGCCGCCGAACAGGGGAGGGGGGAGCCTTAGATGATTGACACGCAGGCCTAGCCGCAATTTGACGGCCCACGTCATAAAATCAACAAATTCAATTCCCGAAAACAATGTTTTTAGCTTTTTCATAATCTTGTATACCTCGTAAGATGCCTCAATTCACTTGCAACGGTTATTGTATTAGCAAAAACCGCTATATCTCTTATCGCATTTACACTCCAGAAAACCCACGCATTATTATCAAGCCGATGCCACATCAAAACCGTGACAGTAAGCTACTGAATTTTCACAAGGCTGTTGGTATCCACACTATTTGAGCACATCATGCATGCAAAATAACCCTGCTTGTCTAGCCAGTTAATCGTTTCGATAATTTCGCGGGTACACGAATCTTTTACCAACACCAGATTTGGATCAGGTAAATAAAATCCGGAATCTAATACCTCTGTTTCAAAATCTTGCTGGAGCCTGGCCATACTATATACAGAAACCTTATATATGTTCTGATGTATTTTCACATAAACATCAAGTCTGTAGCCTTTATTGACCGCTTCAAACTCGCTCCACTCAGAATCCTCCGCAAAAAATATTTCAACATTGCTCATAAGGTAACCTCCTCAGGTTTGGCTCCCAGGCATTGCACCTTCGCAAGCAAAAAAGAACGGTGCGACACTTAAGTCCCATCCAGTTCTCAGCTTCAAACTAATTGCAAAGGGAGTAGAAGAAATGGAGTTTAGAATTGAGAAACACGAGGCTATTCGTGTCATGGGCGTATCTGCGCCATTGGACAAAGATATTGAAAAGGCTTTTGAGGGAGCAGAAGCATTGTGGTTAAAAGTGCTATTTGAAGGCGCTCCGCAAGATGCGGAGGGAAATCCGTTGGAGACTGGCCCATTATGTGACGAGTTGAACGCCGCTGTTAACTGTAAATACCCTGACGGTAGCACAACCAAGTATAACGGCTTTTTTGGCATTGAAACAGAACATGATAACGGCGGTGACTACATCATAGCTGTCGCAAGCCCTATGCCGGAGAGCGGCAATTTAACGGAGTGTGTTATTCCCGCACACACATGGGCGATATTCAAAGGAAACAATTTCTTTGCAGAAGAATATAACAATGCGGAATCAGCCACTAATTTGGAAGAGCGCTTATATTCAGAGTGGCTTCCAACTTCCGGTTATGAAATAGCTGATAATATAAATGTTCATTTTATATTACCCACAACTGATTTAGAAAATGTTCCTTTTGAAATCTGGTTGCCTGTTAAGAAAGCGGATATGGCAATAGGATGAACAATAATGGAGGCGTTTAATATTCACAGCAGTTTCCTCAATTTGAGCTGGCGGGAGGGTGCGCTGCGCCTGCGGGCGAGTTAGCGGAGCAAATTAGCGAGAGCAAGTGAAATTTCAGGACCAGGCGAGCGGCTGTTTGAGCGCAGCGAGTTTAGCGAGCCCCTGAAATGAGCTGTGCTCTCGCTTATTTGCGCAGGTGGAGCCCGCAGGCGCAGCGCACCCTCCCGCCAGCTCAAATTGACGCACCAGGCTTATTATTTGTAATATCTCTGTGTGCCACCCCGACTTCCCATATTGCCTATAACTCCTTTATGTGATATTATTTTTTGGCAAAACATTCACAATAATCTCGGAGGTTTTTATTTTGTCTTTTTCATACGAAACTATTCTTGCTAAGGAATTCACCTCTTCTCCCATACACGTGGGCAATGTTATAAAACTCATTGACGAAGGGAACACCATTCCATTTATCGCCCGTTACCGGAAAGAACTGCACGGAGCGATGGATGACCAGAAACTTCGCGAACTGGCTGACAGGCTGCAATACCTGCGCAACTTAGACAAACGCAAGCAGGAAGTGCTGGAATCAATAGAGTCCCAAGGCAAACTCACCGAGGAACTATCCGCGGCCATTGCTGCCGCCCAGACCTTGGCTGCTGTGGAAGACATTTACAGACCATATAAGCAAAAACGCCGCACCCGCGCAACAGTCGCCCGTGAACAAGGCCTTGAACCTCTGGCAGTTTGGCTTCTGGCGCAGGATAGGGGATGTGAGGGCCCGCTTGTCAAAGCCGAAGGCTTTATTGACGAAGAAAAGGGGATTGCGGATGCCCAGAGCTGCTTGGCGGGAGCCTGCGACATTCTAGCCGAAGACTTCTCCGACGATGCCGCGCTCCGCAACAAGCTGCGCCCGCTGCTTATGCGCCAGTGCGCCATCCGCACTGAGAAAAATAAAGAAGGCAACCCCGTTTTCGAGATGTATTACGAATTTGAAGAACCCGTCAACAAAATTGCACACCACCGCGTACTAGCGATTAACCGTGGGGAAAAAGAAGAAGCCCTGAAAGTCACACTCTTAGCCCCCCATGACGCGGCTCTTAAAATAATGGACGACTCAATTTTGACCCCGCCATATGACTCTCCGACGACTGAATATGTAGCCAACGCCATTGAAGATTCTTGGAACAGGCTGCTTTTCCCATCCTTGGAAAGAGAACTTCGCTCCAACCTCTCGGAAGCTGCGCAGGAACAGGCCATAAGGATGTTCGGCGCAAACCTCAAGCAGCTACTAATGCAGCCGCCGATACGCGGGCATGTTATTTTGTCCCTTGACCCGGCTTACCGCACAGGCTGCAAATGCGCCGTTATTGACGCTACAGGGCTGGTGCTGGACACTACCGTTGTATATCCCACCCCTCCGCAATCGAAGGTAGCGGAAGCCACGGTTACTCTCAAGGGGCTTATAAAAAAACATGGAGTCACTGTAATAGCCATAGGCAACGGCACCGCGTCAAAGGAAACTGAAATTTTCACAGCAGAGCTAATAAAGGACACCCCGGGAGTTGCGTATATGATGGTAAATGAAGCCGGCGCTTCCGTATATTCCGCTTCAAAAATTGCAGCAGAAGAATTTCCGCAGTTTGACGTATCGCTGCGCTCTGCTGTTTCAATAGCCCGCCGCTTGCAAGACCCGCTGGCAGAACTTGTAAAAGTAGACCCCAAATCAATAGGCGTTGGCCAATATCAGCACGACATGCCGCAGGCCCGGCTGAGCGGCACGCTGGACGGAGTCGTGGAGGACTGCGTTAACTCTGTTGGCGTTGACCTCAACGTGGCCTCCGCCCCGCTGCTGGCACGCATCGCAGGACTCGGCCCGGCAGTTGCCAAGAATGTTGTAGTTTATAGAGAAGAAAACGGCGCCTTTCTCGAAAGAAAGACGCTGCTTAAAGTGCCCAAGCTCGGCCCGAAAGCCTATGAACAATGTGCGGGCTTTTTGCGCATCCCTGAGGGAAAAAATGTTCTCGACAACACTTCCGTCCACCCCGAGTCCTATAAGGCCACAAAGGAACTTCTCGGAGTGTTTGGACTTAGCCTCACAGATGTTGGCACCTTGCCGGCACTTAGCGAGCTTATAAAGGAACGCGGCGAAGCCGAGGTGGCTGAGCTTTGCAAGGTCGGTGTTCCGACACTAATGGATATTGCGCTGTCGCTACAGAAGCCGGGTCGGGATCCGCGTGACGAACTCCCACCGCCGCAGCTTAGGACTGACGTGCTGGACATGAAAGACCTCAAGCCCGGCATGGTGATGGTCGGAACTGTGCGCAACGTAATTGACTTCGGTGCTTTCGTAGATATCGGGGTACACCAGGATGGCCTTGTACACATTTCGCAGATGGTAGACCGCTTCATCCGGCATCCGTCCGAGGTCGTAAAAGTAGGGGACACTGTAAATGTCACCGTGCTAGAAGTGGATGTGCAGAAAAAAAGGATTTCACTAACCATGAAAGCTGAAAAGGCTTAGCGGCGCGTTTAGAGGCGCGTTAAGCGCCTATCAAATTTCATCACAAATCATACCGATATATAAACTGCACGCCGTGCGTTTCATGAATCCTTGAACTGTGTTCAACAAAGCCTACCTTTTTATATAGCCTCTGCGCAGGCACATTTTTTGAATTAACTATCAAAACGATCTTGTCTATGTACGGGTAATGCGCTTTTACAAACTCAGGAAGCATACTCATCCCTTGATACGCAAACCCTTTCCCTTGCTCTAAGGCATTCACGGCGAGAGCCCTGATCAGCAATGCCCTATCGTCAAAACCTATATCCAAAGCCCCATCTTTTTCGTGGAGCACAAAATATCCAACACATACATTCTCATTTAGAATAAGAACCATGCGGCGGTTGGGGTCTTGCAGGGTTTTGATCACTTCGCCGGGAGTTGAGGTAAACCATAGATGCTCCTCCGTCAACTGAATTTTGTCCAGGTCTTCCAGATATTGTTGTTCGTAAAATTTCAGATTGATTGAGCTATTCATAGTAACCTCCTAATAGCAAGTCATTTTACACACAACTACTGCGCAGGCATCCGAAAAACTATCTTTTCAGATGTCTGCGCAACGTTTTTTTCTACACTTCTTCTACAAAGCTGACACAGTCTATGGCTCCGATTTTGGAAATTAGTTCATAGTGAATTTTGCGGTGGGGGAGATAGAGTGACAGGAGCAGGCCGATTTTGGTGGTGGCTGCTTCGTTGTCATATTTGGGGCGGGTCACTTCCATGTAGGTGACCTTAACATTGTTGTCACGGACAAAATCCAGGACTTTGTATATGTTCGAGGAATCTTTGAGCTCCATGTAAATTTCCACCGCGCGCGAACGCCTGATTAGCTCTGTATCCAGCTTGTGCATAACTGTTGTAACCAAAAATATAAAGGCCAGCGCAATAAGCGCCCCTGAGTAAAACCCTACACCGATGGCCAGCCCCATACAAGCACTGGCCCATAAGCCTGCGGCTGTGGTGAGCCCCCTCACTTGCCTGTCGCGGGTTATTATTATAGTGCCGACACCAAGAAAACCTATACCGCTTATTACCTGAGCGCCCAGGCGGGCAGGGTCGGCCTCAGGAAATATGTAGGCCAAATGCTGATTTGTTATCATTACCAAAGTGGCACCGATACAAACCAGCATGTATGTCCTCATGCCCGCAGGACGTTTTTTTATGCCCCGTTCAAGGCCGATGATACCGCCCATTAGCGTAGCCATAAGGAGCCGCACAGTTATGGATATTGTATTTATTCCGCTCAGGGTTTCAGAAATCTCATAAAATGTCATTGGCTTTCCCTCCGCCGGTTTGTATGCCTCTTGTATAATACTAGCACAAGGCAGGGGATAACACAAGGATGTGTTAGAGCAGCAGGGGACGGAATTTGAAAGCGAAAACTAGTCGGACACTGGTGCTGCTCTGGGGAAAAGTGGGGCGGCCGCAGTCCTGGAACACAAATTTCATCCAAGGTTCCAAGCCTTCACCAGGGCAGACGTGACTGACGGAGGCCGTCACACTTTTTCACAGAGCAGCACCCGTGCCCGACGGATGGTTAAGAGTTACCCCTACTGCGGTTTGTATAGGATTACCGCATAGTGGGCAGAAGGGTCTGACCCCAGGTTTATAGTGATGTCTTCGTGGGTTAGCAAGACTTCTAAAAGCTCCCTTGCTTCTGCCTGGGGAAGTTTGAATAACCTTTCCCAGACAATCCAGTCGCCCAGAAATTCCGAAGGATGTGCGCTCAAGGCTTCGGGGAATGAGCCTCTTATTTCTATAATCATGGAAGCGCCGCTGATTAGGGCGTTAAATTCCACCAGCCCGTCTAGGCCTTCAGGAGAAATGCCTGTACCATCGGGGGGAATTGTGAGAAACGCCGGGGGTGCGGGGGCGATTATTCCTGCGGGCTCTCCGCGGGGCTCAGTTTCAACAGCTTCAGCCGCTTCATCTCCCAGGCTTAAATCATCTGTAAAAGCACCCACACTAATTGCTTCTTCTTCATTTTGCGGAGCAATTCCCTGTGCAGCTTCGTCACTTCCCGCATATTGTGTGTCTTCCACAGCCTGCCTGTCCGCCATGTCATGCTGACCGCCTACGGGCTCAGTGCCGACGATTTCGGACTCGGCCCTGTGATGTGCTTCGCCCGTGTCTATCGGAGCGTCTGTATGTGCGGCGTCTCCAGCCCCACCGGCGTGATCCGCCGGCTCTGGATCCGAAATAGGCGGCGCAGACCTGTCCATGGGCGGGGGCGCCAGGTCTACCGCAACTGGCTCAGACCGCCCACCCGGAGCTTCCGGAGGTGCTGTCGGAAATTGGGCATAGTTGCCCATAACTGCATCGTCTATGTCAAAGAAAGACGCGGAATAGCTGGCACTCTCCTCAGCGGCCTCGGAAACCGAGGCATCTTCGGCGTTCCACTGCATCTGCGGATCTGCCCCGAATAGGGTGCGGGATTCACCTGCCACAGGAGCCACCCCATCAGTGGTTGCGGGGGGCTGATTGGTCAGTATGAAGGGCAGGGCTGTCAGAATTACCGCAAGACCTGCCACTGCGGGAAGATATCGTTTGAGGTAAACTATTGCATTTCTTTTGGATGGGGCAGTTTTTTTCACATTCCCGCTCCGGATTTGCGACATGACATTTGTGCAGAGTTCTTCGGGTGCTTCAGCAGCAGACTCAGATGCTGCAACGGATATTTCGTTGTAGAATTCCATTATGGCGGAGCACTCTTCGCAGCTTTGCAGATGCGCCTGTAGACGTTCGCTGTCGGCCTGAGATAGCTCGTTGTCGATTTGGGCACTTAGCAGCTCCATCATTTCTATACAGTTTTTCATGTCACTCCACCTCCTTTGGATTTAATCTCTTACGTTTGTTTAGACGCATAACTTATGGAAAAGTTCCCTTTTCCTTAAGAATATTGGCAAGACTCAGCCGCGCACGGGCGATTCTGGACTTCACCGTGCCCTCGCTGACACCCAAAGTCTCTGCAATTTCAGCATAACTCATGTCGTTTATTTCCCGCATTATAAGCACTTCGCGGTGATTTTGGTTAAGCTCGTCAATACTCTGAGCAATCTCGCTGCGCAGCTCTTTTCTCTCTGCACTATCCTCAGGCAACTCACGTATATCAGGCAGCTCCATGTCGGTTACAGCGCCACTGTCATCTTGATAGGAGCTTATCGAGATAACCTGCTCCTTCTTTTTTTTGCGCAAAAAATCAATGCACAGATTATATGTCAATCTGTACAGCCACACCGAAAACTTGCTATCACCGCGAAAAACTTCTAGCTGCGTATAGGCTTTTATGAACGCCTCCTGCGAAAGGTCAAGCGCATCTTCCTCGTTTTTGGTCATTTTGAGAGTGAGGTTATAGACGTTTTTTTGGTTCGCCAAAACCAGCTCCTCAAAAGCGTCTGCATCGCCATCGAGAACTTTTTTAATTATTTGTAGTTCCTCTATAGCTGGCATACCGTCCTCGTAAAATCCGCTTCACTGCACACGCCTTTGAGCGCATATCCGTTCCGCTACGTTGCCGCCCTTCTCCACAGCAAACTCATTTCACTGAGCCTTGCCGAAAACGAGGGCTTATTATTACCAGTGCTTCCCCTGCGGATCCCGGGGAGCATCTTTAAGTTCGCGCCCGATACCCTCCGTGATTTTCCGCAAATCGTCAAGGGTCGCGGCTTTTATAATCTGTTCCTTGAAATACCCTGCGTGGGGGACACCCTTGAGATACCAAGAATAATGCTTGCGCGCCTCAAGGCAGGCTATGTGCTCACCCTTATGCACCGCAGCAAGTTCAAACTGGCGCATCGCCGTCTGAGCCCGCTTCTTAATAGGGGGGAGCGGCGGAATCTCTTCGCCCGCAAGACAGGCTCCGGCCTGCTGAAATATCCAGGGATTGCCGAAAGAACCTCTTGCAATCATCACCGCATCGCAACCTGTGTGACGGAGTATCTTTGCCGCGTCCTGAGCCGTGAAAACATCGCCATTGGCTATTACAGGAACTTTTACAATTTTTTTAACCTCGCGGATAATATCCCAGTCGGCCTTGCCCGCATACATCTGAACCCGCGTCCTGCCGTGGACAGTTATGGCAGAAACGCCTGCCTCCTGACACATTTGGGCATACTCCACGGCATTTATGTGGCCTTTATCCCAGCCCTTTCTGATTTTGACAGTCACAGGGCAACTGACGCTGCGCACCACGGCCTCAATGACCTTCTGGGCCTTATCGGGATCTTTCATGAGGGCACTGCCATCCCCGCCCTTCACTATTTTGCCGACGGGACAGCCGGAATTGATGTCAATAAAATCCGCACCGGAAATCTCCATAGCCAGCGCCGAACCTTCACCCATCGCCACGGGATCACTGCCGAATATCTGAACAGCTACAGGAGTCCCACCCTCACCCCGGTCCTCGCCTATGCGCAGAAGGGCGTGGGTTTTCTTATCTTTATAAACAAGTGCCTTCGCACTGACCATTTCGGTATATAACAGCCCACAGCCAAGTTCGCGGCAGATTGTCCTAAACGCAAGGTCACTCACCCCCGCCATCGGCGCCAGCGCCAACTTTGAATTAACTTGTATGCTTCCAATTTGCAAGACGGGTATGTTTCTCCTTGAATTTGGTTTTGCGCCTTCTGGGATGGTAGCTACACTGCGCCAATTACACATTTTGCACGCAAAACTAACCCCCAGCAGTGATTATGCAGCAATCATTGTACCACACACCAGGGGATTTGTCGAATGGAAAAAACGGAATAATCCTCCAAGGCAGCCCTCAGAAAGTTCGGGGCGCAGCCCTGTGGCGCTGGGGGGATGCGGCATGGCCGCAAAACCTGAAAGGGCTTTCGCCCTTTTCAGGTTTTGTAGTTGTAGCTTAAGCCTTACCGCGCACCTGCGCCTTGTGCTAAGCGGCTGTGCAATCTATTCCTATGATGCCGCCGCTTCGCGCTGGAGGTCACGGGCTGTTGTGATGGCCGCAGGGAAAGCGTCGGGACGCTCTAGGACTGTCCAATCCAAGTGTGGAAGGATTTCTACCCAGCGGATGTTACCGTTCGGGAGACGTTCGAAAGTCGTGGAATGTGTCGCCTCTTGCATGTACAGATAGTACCAAGCGTTCATGTTGGTCTTGTCTGGCCACCTTGTGCGCCCTGGAAGCAAATCGTCTGTTGAGTCGATTATTCTTCCAAGCATTCTGTTGACTATCGCTGCGGCCTCGGCGCGGCTCATGTTTGCGTCGGGGTTAAACTGACCGTCGCCCACACCTTCTACCCAGCCGAACTGTGCTATAAGGTTGATGTAATCCTCAGCCCAGTTGCCTTCGATATCTTGGAAGTTACCTGGGTTTGCGTCAAACTCT
>WQRL01000035.1 GCA_009786775.1 Oscillospiraceae bacterium | reverse complement strand
CCTATGCCCTCACCTGCAATAATTTCAACGGCCCTGAAGTTCTCTTTGCTGCCGAACTTTGACAGAGCCGCCGCCCTGCCTGCAATTACTGCCTCTTCTGAAGCAAAGTCAGCCAGGTCATGCACATGGACTGCATTGCCTGCGGCAAAAATCCCCTCGATGCTGGTCTCTCTGTCCTCGTAGACAACCAGCCCTCCGGTTCTTTGATCAATCTGCGCACCTGCCGCCCGCGACAGTTCGTTTTCGGGTATGAGGCCAACAGATAGGAGCAATGTGTCGCATTCCCACAGTTTTTCCGTGCCTGCTACCGGCTTTAGATCTGAGTCCACCTGAGAAACCCACACCCCCTCAACACGGCTTAGGCCCTTTACAGAAGTGACAGTATGCGACAAATATAAAGGGATACCATAGTCGTCAAGGCATTGGGCAATGTTTCGCGCAAGACCGCCGGAGTAAGGCATAAGCTCGAAAACAGCCGAAACCTCCGCGCCTTCAAGAGCCATCCGCCTTGCCATAATCAGGCCTATATCACCCGAACCCAGAATACAGACCTTCCTGCCTACCATGTAGCCATCAATGTTAATAAGGCGCTGGGCGGTGCCTGCGGTAAACACCCCAGAAGGCCTGCTCCCGGCGAGGCCGATTGCCCCGGCAGTCCGCTCCCTGCATCCCATGCACAAGACAATTGCATTAGCTTTTAGCTCCATGTAGCCATCAGACGGATTGATGGCTGTGACGGTTTTGTCCTCCGATATGGATAAAACCATTGTGTCTGTCTTAATCTCTATGCCGCTATTTGCGAGCATATCCAGTGCTCTTTGCGCATATTCAGGGCCTGTAAGCTCTTCCTTGAAGGTATGCAGGCCGAAACCGCTGTGTATACATTGGTTTAGGATACCACCCGTGACTTCATCGCGCTCCAAAATAAGAACATGCTCCGCACCTGCGCTATATGCGGAAACGGCAGAAAACAAACCCGCCGGGCCGCCTCCAATTACAATTACATCATATATCATGACCTGCCCTCCAGACCCTTCTCCCCGGTTATAATGTACGAGCCTTGCGGCCCTTTAAGCACATCGCGCGGATCGGTGCCAAAGTGTTTGGTAATCAGGGATATAACCTTGGGAGCACAGAACCCGCCTTGGCACCGCCCCATCCCCGCATGGCATCTGCGCTTGATTGCATCGACGGTTGCAGGCGGTATGGGAGAGTTAAATGCGTCTAATATCTCGCCTTCGGTTATGCTCTCACAGCGGCAAATAATACGGCCATAGGATGGATTTTGGCGTATTATCTCAGCTTTTTGCCCGCTGTCTAAATAGCGGAACCTCACAACTTCGCGCCTGTCGGCAAAGTTCTCCTTGTAAGATAGTTCCAGCCCCGAAACTTCCATAAGCCTGATTAATTCCTCCGCTATGGCAGGAGCTGAGGCAAGGCCGGGGGATTTAAGCCCGGCGAGGTCAAAGAAGTTCTTCTCAGACTCACGGATTATAAAGTCGTCAACATCTGTCACTGCGCGCACGCCCGCAAATGTCCTTATATTATCGCGCACCTCAAGTGTAGGAACCAGCTTCCGGCAGGCTTTTAGGACATTTCCAAGAGTCTGGTCATCGGTGCTGGTATCTTCGCGCAAACTGACACCTTCGCTGCTCGGGCCTACAAGCAAGTTGCCGTGAACTGTCGGGGAGACAAGAGCGCCCTTGCCTGATTTGTCAGGGCATCTAAAAACCGTCCGCGCTACAATACCGCTTGAGGATTTATCAAGAAGATAATACTGGCCTCTGCTCGGCATTACCTTAAAGTCAGGCTCCTTGAGGTAGCCGTGGACAATGTCACAATAAAGGCCAGCGGCATTGACGACGGCGCGGGTATTAAAGCTGCCCTTGTCTGTCTTAACTATATACCCTTCTTTGGTGCGGCTTATTGCAGTAACTTCGGTACTGAGAGAAAAGTTAACTCCGTTGCGTGCGGCTGTTTCGGCCAGCGCAATTGCCAGTTCCCAGGGCGACACAATGCCGGAACCCGGGGCATGAAGGGCACAGATTAAATCAGGAGAAAGGTTTGGTTCGAGCTTTAGAGCCTCTTGCCTTGATAAAATTTCAACAACTGGCACGCCGCTCTTAAGCCCCTGGCGGTACAGCCTGTCTATTATCTCTTCGTCGCTCTCATCAAATCCGAGCACCAGGGCACCGTTTCGCTTAAATGGGACATCGAGCTTCTTGCAGAGCTCACCCATGAGCTCGTTTCCCCGCACATTAAACTTTGCCATCAGGCTGCCCGGCAGGGGATCGTAACCTGCGTGAACTATCCCGCTGTTTGCACGCGAAGTTTCAGCCGCTATGTCGTTTAACCTGTCAACTGCAGTTACAGAAAGGTTGTACCGCGAAAGCTCATATGCAGCACAAACCCCTGCAATTCCGCAGCCTATTATCAAAACGTCAATCATTTTCATGCTGTCGCCCCCTCTGCTGCGGCTTTTTCCAAGCGGAAATTTTTTGTGGCTTTCATCAAAGCTATCCCTCCAATAAAAAGTTTGCTAGAAGCATGATAT
This sequence comes from Oscillospiraceae bacterium, assembly GCA_009786775.1. Taxonomy (GTDB): domain Bacteria; phylum Bacillota; class Clostridia; order Oscillospirales; family Oscillospiraceae; genus WRMH01. The sequence goes on along the minus strand of WQRL01000035.1, from coordinate 7,834 downwards.
ATTTTAGATTTACCCGTAAACTGCTTGAGTAAAGACGTTTTAAGGCCTGTAAAACAGTTACGTTTTAGTAAACAAAAAAACACAGAAACAACACCTTTCAAAAAAGGGTAATTTCTATGCTTCTCATCTCTCAGCATATTTTATTGGTTTTTTAACTAAAGCACCCAGACAGCGTTGTTTGTGGACGATATGGCCATGGCTCCTGCATTTATGGCGCTTAGCACATCTTCTTTGTCATTAATCAGCCCGCTGGCTATTACAGGCTTTTGGGTAATGGCTGATAATTTCTTAATCACTTTTGGCATACCGCCGGGCAAAATCTCAATTGCGTCGGCGTGATGGTAGTGCGCCTGCTCAATAATATTGCAAAAGGCCATAGAGTCAAGTGCAAAAAAGCGGTAAACAGTGAACAAACCCGCTTCTTTCGCCCTTCGGACAATATTGGGCTTGGTGGAAATTATTCCAGAAACAGGCATGTTCTTTACAAGATAGTCCACCACTACCGTGCGCGAAGAAAAACCTTCAATCAAGTCTACGTGGACAAATGCAAGTTTCTTTGCGCTGTTAACCTTGGACACAATCTCCCTGATTGTAAGCATATCTCCAAACAAGATGAACACAATCAAGCTCTCACATGTAAGTGCCTTCTCCAAATCTTCTTGAGATTTTATAGCACAAATTATGGGAGTATCCTTTAGCAGCTCTCTAAATGAATCCTTGCTCACATAGCTCATACAGAACATCCAATCAGTGTAGGGCAGGGGTGAAAGCACCTATTTTGACCACTGTATCACAAATGCGCTACCTTTGCAATATTTAATTTCCTTTGAGTTTACGTTATTGCGGCTGTGGCCGTTTTTGCTTAGAGCACCTGCTTTTGAGAGCCTTTGCGCTTTACATAGATTTTACATAACTCTTACGCTTTACTGCTATTTTACATGACCTATTACTGCTAAAATACGAACGTAAATCAGTTTCGATAAATTTTGAAGGAGAAATGAAAATGAAAAAAGCGATTTTACTTATTACCCTGCTACTAGCCCTTTCACTTGCGGTTATGGCATGCGGCGGTGACACGACACCAGCACCAGCGACTACGGCACCCGCAAATACGCCACCAGCGACTACAGCACCCGCGACCACGCCACCTGCAACCACACCACCTGCAACTACAGCACCAGCAGAGACAGCACCAGCAGAGACAGAACCTGAACCCGTAGAACCCGCAGTAACCGGCCCAATCAGCGTAGTAACTAGAGAAGACGGCAGCGGAACACGCGGCGCATTCGTAGAGATAGTTGACATCACAATCGAAGGCAATGACAACATCACAATGGAAGCTGAAGTTGCCCCAGGCACAAGCGTCATGCTGACAAGCGTTGCTGAAAACCCAAGAGCAATCGGATACGCTTCCACAGGTGTATCTCTGGCAGACGACAGAGTAAGAGTCCTTCCAATCGACGGCGTTGAGCCCACAACAGAAAACATGCTCAGCGGCGCATACCCGATAGCCCGCCCATTCCTTATCGGTTACAACACCGAAGAAGGCCTAAGCGAATTAGCACAAGACTTCGTAGACTTCATCCTCTCAGCGCAAGGCCAAGGAGTAGTATCAGACAGAGGCTATGTGCCTGTAATCCCTACAGGTGCCCCCGACTATGCAGGCAGCGGCCTTACAGGCTCAATCGTAATAAACGGCTCTTCCTCACTGTACTCACTAATGCAGCGCCTGAGCGAGGCATACCGCGAAATTAACCCCGGCGTGACAATCGACATCCATGGTGCAGGCACAGGCCACGGTATCAGCGCAGTTAGAGATGGCCTTGCAGACATCGCAATGTCCAGCCGCGACCTCAGAGATAGCGAACTTGAGTTCATGACTCCCCTGGACATCGCAATTGACGGTATCGCAGTAATCGTAAACCCAAGCAACGATATCGCGGGACTTACAATGGATGAGGTTAGAGATATTTTCCTCGGAGAGGTAACAACATGGGAACACGCTCGCTAGGTTTTTATAAAGAGCTCGCAGCCAAAATAATATTTGCACTATCAGCATCCGCCGCTATTTTAGCGGTGGGGCTGATTTGCGTCTTCCTGTTTATGCAGGGCTTACCTGCTATGTGGGATATCGGAATATTTGAATTTTTGACAGGCACTGACTGGCGCCCCTCCTGGAATCCTCCAAGATTCGGCATTTTGCCCATGATTGTGGGCTCTTTGTATGTCACTGCGGGAGCTATTTTGTTCGGCGTGCCTATAGGAATTTTCGCAGCGGTGTTCATGGCTGAAATATGCCCGATGCCTATTTACAGGGTTCTAAAACCCGCCATCAACTTACTGGCAGGCATCCCCTCCGTCGTCTACGGCTATTTCGGAATGGTGGTACTAGTGCCTTTTGTAAGGGAAACCTTCGGCGGCAGCGGCAGCAGCATACTGACAGCCTCTATACTGCTGGGCATTATGATTTTGCCCACTATAATAACAATTTCCGAAAGTGCCATGCGCGCCGTGCCCCGCGAAATATACGAGGGTGCAGTCGCACTGGGAGCAAGCCACGAGAGGGCTGTGTTCTGGGTTATTTTGCCCGCTGCTAAGTCGGGCGTTATGGCCTCAATAATACTGGGTGTCGGCCGTGCAGTAGGCGAAACTATGGCCGTTAGAATGGTCGCCGGCAACCAGGCCGTTTTGCGTATGCCTCATGAGTTTCTATACGGCACTAGAACCCTCACCGCGAACGTAATTTTGGAACTCGGCTATGCGGCGGATGAGCACAGGGCTGCCCTTATCGCCACAGGCGTTGTGCTGTTTGTGTTTATAATGATTATTAACGCTCTTTTCTCACTTTTGAAGAAAAAGGATGGTGCGTAAGTTGAAATTTCCTGATTTTCTGAAATTTAAGCGCAGAAAGCCTCTTGACTTCTGCCTTTTTGTGCTAACTTGGCTCGCCATTTTAGCCACTGTCGCCGTAATGGCGTTCATAATCGGTTATGTGCTGGTAAACGGCGTACCGTACCTCACCCCGTCGCTATTTGCCTTCCAGTTCACCATGGAAAACCAGTCCCTCTTCCCCGCCCTAGTGGGCACGCTTATGATGGTGGGGCTGTCGCTTATTCTCGCAGTGCCATTAGGTGTTTTCTCCGCCATTTACTTGCAGGAATACGCCAAGCGCGGCAGCAGGTTTGTAAAAGTCGTCCGCTTGACTACGGAAACTCTGGCGGGAATCCCNTCCATCGTGTACGGCCTGTTCGGATTTTTGTTTTTCGGCGGTGTGCTGGGCTGGGGGCTGTCGCTTATGTCGGGTACTTTCACTGTATCCATAATGATTTTGCCCCTTATAATGCGCACCACTGAGGAGAGCATAAAGGCTGTGCCCGACACTTACCGCGAAGGTTCATTCGGACTTGGCGCAGGGCGGCTTAGAACTGTTGTGCGGATAGTGCTTCCGGCTGCTATGCCGGGCATTTTGGCCGGCATCATCTTGGCCATAGGGCGCATTGTCGGCGAGACGGCAGCGATTATTTTCACCTTGGGTAATGTAGCGCGTATCCCAGGAGGCTTGTTTGACACAGGCCGCACACTTTCAGCCCACATGTACCAGCTTGCGAGGGAGGGCACCCACCCCGGTGAGGCTCACGCCACAGCGGCAGTGCTGCTAATAGTGGTTATTATTATTAACGCACTGTCATCACGGATTGCCAGGCTGATAAAATCGTCATAACCCGCGCAGCTGCTGCGCTATAATCCCCGGACATTGATTTTAAGGAGAGCCCCATGGAAAACAATATTAAAATTTCACTAAAGAATATAGATTTATGGTATAAGGACTTTCAGGCTCTAAAGGATGTAAATCTCAACATTAGAAGCCATGAGGTGACGGCGTTTATCGGCCCGTCAGGCTGCGGCAAGTCCACCTTGCTCAAGAGCCTCAACCGCATGAATGACTTAATTGAAGGCTGCAAAATAACCGGCGAATTTCTTCTCGATGGAGAGGATATTTACGGTGGCCTTGATGTAAACATGTTAAGAAAGAGGGTGGGTATGGTTTTCCAAAAGCCCAACCCCTTCCCTATGAGCATTTATGACAATGTGGCTTACGGCCCGCGCACACATGGCATCAAGAGCAAATCCGCCCTTGATGAGATTGTGGAAAAGTCTTTGCGGGATGCCGCCATCTGGGATGAAACTAAGGATAGGCTGAAAAAATCGGCTCTGTCCCTCTCGGGCGGACAGCAGCAGAGGCTTTGCATCGCAAGGGCTCTGTCCGTTGAGCCTGAGGTTCTTTTGATGGACGAACCCACCTCTGCACTAGACCCAATTTCCACAGGTAAAATAGAAGACCTTGTCACACAGCTAAAAGGCGATTATACTATAGTTATAGTAACTCACAATATGCAGCAGGCCACTCGCATATCCGACCGGACGGCTTTCTTCCTCCTTGGCGAAGTTGTGGAGTACGGTGCCACAGAGGAGCTGTTCTCCAGGCCTCAGGATCAGCGCACCGAAAACTACATAACCGGCCGTTTCGGATAAGAGGCACGGCTCCGGCTGCCGTATCCCCCTATAGGGACGCATTTTGCGTCTACATGGCCCAAACTTGGGCGACTTATATGTTAGGAGGTTTGGATTAATGTCCATTAGAACACGTTACGAAAGAGAACTCCAAGAGATATTTGACAAGCTAGTGCTGATGTGCCGCCATATCGAAGTGGCCATCGAAAAAAGCGTGCGCTCACTTACGGAGCTCGACCCTGAGATTGCCAAGGAAGTGTTTGATATTGAAGAGCTAATCGACAGGATGGAGCGCGATATTGAGCAGGCATGCCTTAAAATACTTATGATGGAACAGCCTGTGGCCCGCGACTTCCGCGAGGTTTCGGCCGTTTTGAAAATGATAACCGACCTTGAGCGCATCGGCGACCAGGCTAGGGATATCGCCGAAATTTCCATGCAGTTCGGCGAGGACCGCATTTTCAAGCGCCTGGTACACATCCCCATGATGTCCGTCATTGTTATACAGATGGTAAAAGACGGCGTTTCCTCATACATAAACCGCGATGTGGAGCTGGCGCGCTCACTGGATAAGACCGATGACAAGGTGGATGATTTGTTTAACCTCGTCATGGGCGAGCTAATTGAGTTTGTAAAGAAAAATCCCGACGATGCGGAACAGGCCGTTATGTTCATAATGATTAATAAGTACCTTGAGCGTATCGGCGACCACGCAGTAAACATTGGAGAGTGGGTAGAATATGCCATCACAGGCAGCCACCCCAAAAGGGAGCAAGGCAATGAGAGATATAGCATCCAATGAAACAGTTAATTTTTATTGTTGAGGACGATTCGGCGCTCCGTGAGCTCTACCAGTATTCCCTTGAAAATGAATTTGAGTGTAGGTTGTTTGAGAGCTCCGAGCCATTTTTTGATGCCATGGGCGGAGCTTTGCCCGACCTTATTTTGCTCGATATCATGCTGCCAGGCGATGATGGCTTTGCCATATTGTCGCGGCTGAAGGCTGAAAATGCCACATCGGGCATTCCTGTTTTGATGGTTTCGGCAAGAGGCGATGAGGTTTCCAAGGTCAAAGGCTTAAATATGGGGGCCGACGACTATATAGGCAAGCCTTTCGGCGTGCTTGAGCTAATTGCCCGCATCAAGGCAAACCTGCGCAAGAAGCCCAAAGAGCTTCAAAAAAGCAAAGCCTTCAAAGATATTATAATTGATAACAGCAAGCATCAGATTACTGCCAACGGCAAGCCGCTGCAAATGACCCTCAAGGAATATAATTTGCTCGCCCTGCTTTGCGCAGGTGCCGAAAGGGTTCAGACCCGAGATAGTATTTTCGTCACGGTCTGGGGGGATGCCTTTGCTGGGGAATCGCGCACACTGGACATCCACATCAAGGAACTGCGCAAGAAGCTGGCCGAGTCAGGCAGCGAAGTTACAATCAAGACAATAAGAGGGGTAGGTTACATGCTGGTATGAGAAAACGCCTATTTATTTATACGACAGTTTTATTGCTTGCGGGGCTGCTTTGCTTTTTCGCGGTAACACTGCACATAACCCGCTTAAATAATACAAATATAGCCAAGGACATGGTGCAGGAAACTGCCAGCAACTATGCTGCGCTATATAATCCTGATGCTGACCTGGCAGCCTTTGTCCGAACGGCCGGCCATACCCGCATCACAATCATAGCCCCTGACGGCGCTGTGCTTGCGGACAGCCGTCCTCTTGACTTCGCCCCTGGGACGAATCACCTGGACAGGCCTGAGGTTCAGGCTGCTTTGAGAGGCGCCCCAGCAGCTTATATGCGCTTCTCCGAGTCGGTTGGCGTGGATTTCATCTATTACGCCCTACAGGTTCCCAGCGGTGGCAGCTATGTCTTTGTCAGGGCTGCCATGCCCGTTGCAAGGGTTGATGGCTACTTGATGCAGTCGCTTCCGATTCTGATTGCCGTGCTGGCCGTCATAACGGCTCTGTGCTTTATTTTTTCAAAGCACATTATAAACCGCATAACAAGGCCTTTTGAGTCTGTTGAGCGGAAACTGCGCAAGCTATCGGCAGGGGATTATTCACCTGAGCAGATTGAAGGCAGCTATGAGGAGATAGATAGCTTAACTCAGGGCATTGACGAGATTTCCCTCGCCCTTCAAAAGGGCATCACGGAGCTGCACGAGGAAACAAGCAAGTTAAGTTACATCCTAGACAATATCGGTGACGGGCTCATAGTCCTCGATGAAACTCAGAGCATCTCTCTTATAAATTCTGCTGCGATGAGTATTTTTGAGGTGCGGGCCGATATAATTGGCCGAAACCTAAATTACCTCTCTTTTGACGGGACGCTACAGAGTGCCGTTGACCAGTGTGTAAATCAGGACAGTTCCGCATTATTTGAGCTTCCCTTAAACGGGCGTATTTACCTGGTAGCCGTCAAGAGACTTGCAGATACTGTGCTCACAATGGTGGCTCTGTCCGATGTCACCGAAAACCGTGAAAATGCAAAGCGCCGAGAGGAGTTTTTTGCCAACGCTTCCCATGAGCTGAAGACCCCCCTTACCGCCATTAAGGGCTTTAATGAGCTGGCTTCCATAAACAATAAGGACGAGGATCTTAGTAAGTACATCGGCTCAATCGCCCGTGAAACCGACCGTATGCTGCTGCTTATCGGCGACATGCTCAAGCTATCGGAGCTGGGCACGACCCAGGCGATTAGCCCCACTGAGGTTTCTCTCGCTGGTGTCGTAAGTGAAGTCACAGAGGCTCTCTCCCCTATGATTTCAGAGAAGGAAATAATTGTAGAGGCTGCCGGGGATGCGGTAATCAGCGCCGAGCACGAGCATGTTTACGAGCTTCTTAAAAATCTCATCGAAAACGCAGTCCGCTACAACAATCACGGCGGCAGGGTCACTGTTTCCATGGAGAGTGACAACAAGGGTTCCTATCTCTTCGTCTACGACAACGGTATAGGTATCTCGCCGGAGGATCAGAGCAGAATTTTTGAGCGTTTCTACCGCGTAGAAAAAAGCCGCTCACAAAAAAGCGGCGGCACGGGGCTGGGGCTGTCTATTATAAAGCATATATGCGCCCTTTATAACTGGAACTTGACTCTCAAGAGCAAGCTGGGTGTGGGGACGGAGATTTCTGTGGAGTTTTAAGAGGGGACGGTTAGACGTGCTAGACCCCATACATCCACTAAACCATCCGTCGGGCACGGGCAAGTGCTCTGTGAAAAAGCGGGGCGGCCTCCGTCAGTCACGTCTACTCTGGCGGAGGCTTGAAATCTTTGCAAAACTTGTGTTCCAGGACTGCGGCCGCCCCACTTTTCCCCAGA
>WQRL01000034.1 GCA_009786775.1 Oscillospiraceae bacterium | reverse complement strand
TTTCCGCCCCGCAGAGCGCATTTACGGCAGGCCGGTGGATGAGTATAAGGGTGCGTGCGTGGAGGGTAAGGCTTTTCAAGTTATGATAGATAACAATCTCGACTTTGAAACAGCTCTGTACCCATACGAACTCGTTACCTACGGTGAGACAGGCAGCGTTTTCCAAAACTGGATGCAGTACCTGCTGGTGAAAAAATATCTGGAAGTTATGACTCCGGAGCAAACACTTGTGATCGAGTCAGGGCATCCTTTGGGGTTATTTCCATCACATGAGAAATCTCCGCGCGTAATCATTACTAATGCCCTTATGGTGGGGATGTTTGACAATTCTGGTGACTGGGAAATTGCGCAGGAGATGGGTGTGGCTAACTATGGGCAGATGACCGCAGGTGGCTGGATGTATATTGGCCCACAGGGCATAGTTCACGGCACCTATAACACCATAATGAATGCGGGCCGGCAGCAGCTCGGCATCCCTCAGGATGGCGACCTTGCTGGAGTGCTCTTTGTAACAAGCGGCCTTGGGGGGATGAGCGGTGCGCAGCCCAAGGCCATAGAAATTTCGGGCGGTGTGGGAATAATTGCGGAAGTGGATTTGTCCCGCATAGAAACCCGGTACAACCAAGGCTGGGTGGGAATGATTTCAGGCGACCTAGGTGAAGTGTTTGCCACTGCACAAAAATATCTAGATGAGAAAAAAACAATCTCCATCGCCTACCACGGCAACATAGTGGATTTGCTGCAATATGCGGTGGATAACAACATAAGCATACCGCTTCTCAGCGATCAGACATCCTGCCACAACCCGTATAATGGAGGGTACTGCCCTGCTGGGGTGAGCTTTGAAAGGCGTACGGAAATGCTTGCAGGCGAGCCTGAGGCGTTCCGGGCTGAGGTGGACAAAACCCTGCGCCGGCACTTTGAGCTTATTAAAATCTTGAGCGGGCGGGGAAGCTACTTCTTTGACTATGGCAACAGCTTTCTAAAGGCTGTGTACGATGCCGGGGCGAAAGAAGTTTCCCGTAACGGCATAGATGAAAAGGACGGCTTTATCTTCCCGTCCTATGTAGAGGATATAATGGGGCCTGAACTGTTTGACTACGGCTATGGGCCGTTTAGATGGGTGTGCCTCAGCGGCGACCCTGAGGATTTGCGCAAGACTGACATTGCTGCGATGGAGTGCATAGACCCCAGCCGCCGCGGACAGGATAGGGATAACTGGATTTGGATTAGAGATGCGGAAAAGAATAAACTTGTCGTGGGCACCCAAGCCCGCATACTCTATCAGGATGCCGAAGGGCGCACACGGATTGCCCTCAAGTTTAATGAAATGGTTAAAAATGGCGAGCTCAAAGGCCCGGTAATGCTAGGGCGTGATCACCACGATGTTTCAGGGACTGACTCCCCATTTAGGGAAACTTCAAATATCCGCGATGGCTCCAATGTAATGGCTGACATGGCTACCCAGTGCTTTGCGGGAAACTGTGCGCGGGGCATGAGCCTCGTCGCGCTGCACAATGGCGGCGGTGTAGGTATAGGTAAGTCAATAAATGGCGGCTTCGGAATGGTGCTCGATGGCAGTGACAGGGCTGCTGAGATTATTGAGAGTGCAATGATGTGGGATGTAATGGGGGGCGTAGCTCGGCGCAGTTGGGCAAGAAATGAAAATTCCATATCGGCAAGTGTTGAATATAACGGAAATTATTTAGGCAAGGGGCATATAACATTGCCGATGATTCCGTCTGAAGAGCTGGTAAACAAGGCGGTTGCATCAGCCAAAATACAGGGGCGTCAGCCTAAATAACCTGGGTTCGTGGCCAAACTACCTAGGGACTCGGAATTAATTAAAATCATGAAAGGTTTAATTTAGGTATATGTTGTGGAGTTATTACTAAAAAATATTGGCCTGCTGGCGACACCCACAGGCTCTGCTGCCAAAAAAGGCATTGAGCAAGGTGAAATTACTTTGATTGAAAATGCTATGGTTGGTATTAAGGGCGGCAAAATTGCCTATGCCGGCCCTGCTGATGAGTCGCTCAAAGCGGATGAAACAATTGATTGCGAAGGTAGGCTTGTAACCCCGGGGCTAGTGGATTCTCACACCCATCTTGTTTTCGGAGGGTGGCGGCAAAAGGAATTTCCACTCAAGCTGGCAGGGGTGTCATACCTGGACATACTAAAAGCGGGCGGAGGAATATTGAGCACAGTTGAGCACACCCGCGCAGCTAAAGAGGAAGCCCTCGTGGAGAAGGGTAAAATACACCTAAAAGAAATGCTGGGTTTAGGAGTCACGACCTGTGAAGCCAAGAGCGGGTATGGCCTGAATACTGAGCATGAATTAAAGCAACTGAGGGTTATAAAACGGCTTGACGAAATACAGCCGGTGGATATCGTCCCCACATTCATGGGTGCTCACGCATTCCCCAAGGAATTTGCAGATGACAGGGAAGGGTATATAAAGTACCTTATTGATAATATGCTTCCCGCAGTTGCGGAGCAGGGGCTGGCGGAGTTTTGCGATATATTTTGTGAAACGGCAGTGTTTACCCCGGAGGAGAGCCGCAGGATTCTGCTCGCAGCAGCAGAGCTTGGGCTTAAACCCAAAGCTCATGCAGATGAGATTGACCCCATTGGCGGGGCGGAGATGGCGGCTGAAGTGAGCGCTATATCAGCAGAGCATCTAATACAGGCATCTGACCGCGGAATAGGTTCAATGGCTAAAAGTGGAGTAATTGCAGTACTCTTGCCAGCTACTTCCTTCTATTTGGACAAGCCATACGCCCGAGCCAGAGATATGATTAATGCTGGAGTAGCTGTGGCAATCTCTACAGATTTTAACCCTGGCTCAACGCCTAGCCTGAACATGCAGTTTGCCATGAACCTGGCCTGTCTTAAATACAAGCTGACTCCTGCGGAGGCTCTTACTGCCGCGACACTAAACGGAGCGGCGGCGATTGACAGAGCCGCGAAATGCGGCAGCATTGAAGCCGGTAAACAGGCTGACATAGTAATATGGGAAGCCGAAGATTTGGAATATATTTTCTACAGATATGGCAGTAATTTGGCACATATGGTCATAAAAGACGGAGTGCCTGTTATGCAAAGAAAGGAATGCCCAACATGCTAACCATAGGAAATGCCCCCCTTACAATTGATGATGTAGTTAAAGTTGCAAGACACCGGGAGCGGGTCGAACTCTCCTCAAAAGCTGTGGAGCTCATGAACAATAGCCGTATCTGGGTGGAGAATATTCTCAAAGCTGAAAAGCCCGTCTACGGAATCAACACGGGCTTTGGAGAGCTAAGCAAAATCTTTATACAGCATGATCAGCGTGAGCGGTTGCAGCGCAACTTAATATTGAGCCATTGCACAGGTGTGGGCGAGCGTTTGCCTGAAGATGTGTGCCGTGCTGTAATGCTTTTGAGCATAAATTCCCTGTCAAAGGGTTATTCGGGCATAAGGGCCGAAACTGTCGGCGGCATTGTGAGGCTGCTCAACAGCGATATATATCCGATGATACCCTGCAAGGGCTCTGTAGGCTCAAGCGGGGACTTGGCCCCCCTTGCACACATGGCTGCTGTCCTCTTAGGCGAGGGGATGGCTATAGTGGACGGTGAGGAAGTGCCCAGTGCAGAGGTTTTGAAATCAAAAGGAATTGAGCCGCTCTCCCTTGGAGGCAAGGAGGGTCTTGCCCTAATAAACGGCACGCAGGTAATGACGGCGGTAGCGGCTTTGACTTGCCATGATGCCCTGGAGCTAATGAAAGTTGCCGACATAGCAGCCTCCCTCTCCCTTGAGGCACTCCAGGGGACTAGGACGGCATTTGACCCGCGCATTGCAATGATCCGCCCTCACAGGGGTCAGGAAATCACGGCGAAGAACATACTGAGCCTGACTCAGGGCAGTAAAATAGTAGAGCACCACGCTCAGTGCGAAAAAGTTCAAGATGCCTACTCCCTGCGCTGCGTTTCCCAAGTTCACGGAGCCTCAAAAGACGCGCTCCGCCGCACTTTGGAAACCGTGAATGTGGAGCTAAACTCTGTTACAGATAACCCCCTTGTCATGGCAGACACAGGCGATGTAATTTCAGGAGGGAACTTTCATGGCCAGCCCATAGCCCTGGTGATGGACTATCTCAAAATTGGCCTTTCAGAGCTTGGGAACATCTCAGAGCGGCGCACGAGCAGGCTTGTAGACCGCAAGCTCAGCGACTTGCCGGCCTTTTTGACAGCGTACCCCGGAGTAAATTCGGGCTTTATGATCTTGCAGTATACGGCGGCCTCACTTGTCAGTGAAAACAAGGTTTTAGCACATCCTGCCTCGGTGGACTCCATACCCACCTCGGCAAATCAGGAAGATCATGTGAGCATGGGCACAATTGCCGCGCGCCAAGCCCGCGAGATTCTTGAAAATGTGCAAAATGTTATAGCGATTGAAATTTTGGCAGCCGCACAGGGCATTGATTTTCTTGAAGAAAAACCCGGCATAGGTACGGATGCTGTCCATGCAGCCGTGCGGTCGCTGGTGACCCATCTGGACGAGGACAGGGTACTGCACCCTGACATAATCGCAGTGCAAAAAGCTATCCGTAACGGATTTTTATTAGCCGCTGCAGAAGAAGCTGCGGGAGAGTTGCTAGTTTAGAATTAGAAGGATTAAAAGGAGAAAAATCATGGCAAAAATAGTACAGTGCATTCCCAATTTCAGTGAGGGCCGGGATATGGCCATAGTGTCCGAGCTTGAAGCTGTGGCGAAGAGTGTCCCCGGGGTAATGCTGCTTGACAGTTCCTCAGACACAAGCCACAACCGCAGTGTATTCACTTTAGTCGGAGACCCCGAAGGTGTGGCTGAGGCCGCATTTAGGCTCTGCAAACTGGCGAGTGAAAAAATCGACATGACAAAGCACAGCGGGGAACATCCGCGCATGGGTGCCACCGATGTAATACCATTTGTGCCAATCCGCGAGGTGACAATTGAAGAATGCGTGGAGATCTCAAAAACTGTGGCAAAGCGCATCTGGGAAGAGCTCTCAATCCCTAGTTTCCTATACGAATATTCAGCCTCAGTGCCTGAGCGCCAGAATCTTGCAGCAGTACGCAAAGGCCAGTTTGAGGGGATGGCTGAAAAACTGGAGCAGGAGCAGTGGGCTCCCGATTTCGGAGAGCGCAAAATACATCCCACAGCGGGAATTACGGCCATAGGTGCCCGCCCGCCGCTGATTGCCTACAACATAAACCTAAGCACCCCGGATATTGAGATAGCAAATTCCATAGCGAAAATGATCCGCGCAATGTCGGGGGGATATAAATATGTAAAGGCCATAGGGGTTATGCTCGAGGATAGAAATATCGCCCAGGTCTCCATCAACATGGTAAACCTGGACGTAAATCCGCTCTATCGCATTTTTGAAACAGTGCGCATGGAGGCAAAGCGCTGGGGAGTAGAGGTTTTAGGCAGCGAAATAGTCGGCCTGGCTCCTTCTAAAGCCCTGATAGACTGTGCCGAATACTATCTCCAAATCGAAAACTTCGACTACAAAAAGCAGGTGCTGGAAAACCATCTGCTGTAAGCCCTGCTTTTGGCATTGCAGCAACAGCGATGCAGTTGCAGTATTAAACAGTCATATGCCGCTAGCCGCTACACCAGCCAGCCATTAATCCGCTACACCAGCGGCGTTGTGAGAGTGCCGATGCCCTCTATGGTGACATCCACGGTGTCGCCGGGCTTGAGCCACTCGCGCTTATCTTTTGGGCGGCCTACTATGACACCTGCGGGAGTGCCTGTGAAAATCAGATCTCCCGGGGATAGCGGGAAAAACTTAGAAGCGGCACTTACAATCTCAAAACAGTCAAAAATCATGTCGGTTGTGGTGCCTGACTGGGCTCTTGCCCCGTTTAAGTCACAGAACACCCCGTGGTGCTCGCACGGGTCAAAGCCGTCAGCCGTCTGAATGAAGGGGCCTACGGGGGCAAAGCCTGGAATCGCTTTGCCGCAGAGCCACTGACCTGAAAGCCCCTGAGCCTTGCGCGCCGACAAATCGTTGCCGCAGGTGTAGCCGAAAATATGCTCCCTTGCTTCCTCTACACAGATATTATAGGCCGGCTTTCCCATGACCACAACAAGCTCAGCCTCGTGGTCAAAGGCACTAAGCCAAGCAGGGAGCGTCACAGGTTCGCGGTGAGCTGCGAGGGAATCGCTAAACTTGCTGAAAAAGACGGGGTTCTCAGGTGGTTGCGCGCCTATTTCCTTTGCGTGGGCACCGTAATTTAGACCCTTGCAAATTATTTTTGCAGGCTTAGTAACAGGAAGGAATTTAAGGCTTTCCTCGCTTATGGTGGGGAAAGTTTTGCTTTCCAGGGTTTCCGAAATGCGGGAGAGCATATCGAAGCCGCCCTCAATAACCTCATTCATTTCAGAGGGAAACCCGAGGGCTGTGACGTTGACGGTGCCGCTACTAGTTTTGACGCCTACATTATTTGTTCCATCTGCAAAAAAAGCACAAAGTTTCATGTGTAATCCTCCCTGTTAATTTTTTAACTAAACTCCCCTAGGCTTGCTGTTATCCCAAGTCCGGGGCGCAGTGTGGTTAGAGTCTGAATTTGCTCTTTTGTCAATGTGCGCTCAAAGCCCATGATTTTTGAATACATTGCGATGGTTGCGGTGTATTCAATGCTCTCCATCCTAAATAGTGCCTGCATCATGCTATTTCCCCAGGTCACAGGGCCGTGGTGCTCAAGGAGTGCTCCGTGGTAGTCAAGGCAGAACTCAGCCGCTCCGTCGGCGAGCTCATTTGAGCCGGGCATGGCATATTTGGCAATAGGCACGACCCCGAGGGAAACCGCTGTTTCTTGCAGAAAAGCCTTGTCCAGCGGCATTCCGGCAGCGGAAAATGTGGTGGAAACAGGCGGGTGGGCGTGGCATACGGCAATTATCTCAGGTGAGCGCCGGAAAATCGACAGGTGCATCTTGACTTCCGAAGAGGGTTTGTGAGCCCCTTCCAAGACATTTCCGTCCAAATCGAGTTTTATTAGCATATCGTCGGTCATAAAGCCCTTGGACACGCCGGTGGGTGTGGCGATGATTATATCGTGGGCAATCCGCGTGCTGAAATTGCCGTCATTGGCGCAGACGAATCCACGCATGTACAGTCTTCTGCCAACCTCCAAAATATCGCGCCGGGCTTCACTTTCTGTTGGATAAACCATCAAATTATTACCTCTTTGTAAAAATATTTAGCGACTCGTTATATGGAGCCGTGCAAATGCCGCGCTCTGTTATTATCCCGGTTATGAGGCTGCTGCAAGTCACGTCAAATGCTGGGTTGTAACACTTAACGCCCTCCGGGGCGACGGGGCTTTCAAAAAACATTTCTTTTATTTCACCGGGATTGCGCAGCTCAATTTCAATATGCTCCCCTGAGGGGCAGGCGGAATCTATGGTGGAAGAAGGGCAGCAGACATAAAAGGGGATGCCATAATGCTTTGCCAGTATTGCAAGTCCGCTGGTGCCTACTTTGTTTGCGGTGTCGCCATTTCTGGCCACGCGGTCACAGCCGACGAAGATAGCGCCAATTTTGCCCTCGCTCATGATGATGCTCGCCATGTTATCGCAGATGAGAGTGACGTCTACACCTGCATTGTAGAGTTCAAAGGATGTGAGCCTAGCCCCTTGAAGGAGTGGGCGGGTTTCACAGCAGAAGGCTTTGGGCGAAAATCCTCGCTCCTGGGCCAGGAGAATTGGGCCGAGGGCAGTTCCGTAATGGGAGGTGGCAAGCGGGCCTGCGTTGCAGTGAGTCATGACTCCCATGCCTGGCTTTAATAGTGACAGGCCGTGCTCAGAAATGGCGCGGCACATCTGTATATCCTCTTGCTGGATAAGCTCGGCCTCCCTGTGCATAGCATCCAAAATTTCCGGAACCGGGGAGTCTTGCATGCTGCTGACAAGCCTTTCCATCCTGCGCAGTTGTGTAGATAAATTCACCGCAGTAGGGCGCGATGAATCAAGCCTTGCACTCAGGGTCAAAACCTGTTTCTGAAAGCTCTCAAAACTATCCGGTTTAATTTTTTGCGCCAAAACATACAGCGCATAAGCTGCAAAAATGCCAATTGCCGGTGCCCCGCGCACCCTCAGGGAGAAGATGGCCTCGTAAAGTTCATCAAGCTCTTTAAGCTCAGAGTACTTAATCTCACCGGGCAGTAGGGTCTGGTCTAAATTGACTACAGCCGTTTTTTCATCATTTAAGCGTACATTAATCATGACGGTTATTATATCAGAAGACGGTGTAGAAAACCACAAAAAAATATGGGGCAGACACAAACGTCTGCCGCCCAATACCGCGCAGTGACAACTTGCAGTGCAGGTAGGTCCTAAGTGCTCCCGCTCCGCCTTTAGACAGTCCAAGTGCTGTGGACAACCACTGTGAGCCAGAGCCTGCCCGCATGTTTTTCAAAGCCCAGCCGCAGCGTGCTCCAATCCAGATCCTCCGGGGTATCCCTCTCTCCGCCCGGAATGTGGAAGTCAACGAACCTGACACCTGGGAATTCCTCGGTTATATTTTCAAGCGCATTCCCGCTTCTCACAATCCTGTCAACGCCAATTATAGGGGCGTTAATAAAATCATCGGAATAGACAAACTGGGCAAAATATTCAACGGGGGTAAGTGAAATGGGCTCCCCGCTGCCGTTTCTGACACCCCAGACATAGTTGGTGGTGTCGGTTGCAAACTGGGCAATTTGAGCCGAGTCAAAGCGCATGTTTGCTGCTAGGTTGATTGTGGGGCTCGGTGAGAAGACAACGCCGAAGTCAGGGTGGGCGGCCGCTGCAAGTGCATTGAAATCCCCTTCCTTGATGTGCTCAAGAACATCAAATGCAAGTGAGGTAAGCTCTGCACCGCTGTACTGATTTTTGATAGCCGGGGTTGCCGGGGACCACCCGAATATAGTAGACCCTGTGGCCGTGAAAAAAATATGGGAGGACACGAGGCCGGTTATTATGCCCAATATTGCAAATATAACTAACACAATGGGTTTTACGGGCTTTTTCAAAAGGCTCACCTACTTTCAAAATGCAAAGGCTTACAGATAATTTAGCTGCCGTGAAAAACGGAGCCCTGCGCCAAAGTGTTGAAATTACTGAGTTTTTGCGAATTTGTTTATCTGATTAATTTTCTCAGATTTAAGCCAAATTAAATTGTAAATGATAAGCGCAATAAAAGCAACAACAACAATTATCAAAGATTAACAAAATGAAAACATGAAAGGAAAGTCTTGACAATAATGCAAGTCGGAGTTATATTGAGTTTAGCACTCTCGGCTGCCGAGTGCTAAACGGAGGGTGGCATATGAATCTCAGTGAGCGCAAAAAAGTTATACTTCGTACCGTTGTGGAACAATATGTCCAGACGGTCGAGCCGGTGGGCTCTAAGACCGTAGCTGCGGAATTGAGCTCATCTATCTCGTCAGCCACAATCCGCAATGAGATGGCAGAGCTTGAAGCCTTGGGGCTGCTTGAGCAGCCGCACACGTCGGCAGGCAGGATTCCGTCAGCTCTGGGCTACCGCGTCTATGTAAATGAGCTTATGCGCCGCCAAAAAATTTCCACAGACGATGCCCAGGTTATTAACTCAGCCCTCCAAAACAACCGGGCGGGCGAAGGCCTTGTAAGCAGGGCCGGGGCGCTCGTATCAAGGCTCACCACCTATCCTGCATACGCGATGGCTTCGGTTACAGGTGTTACAACAATTGCAAGATTTGATTTTATTTTTATTGATTCTCACACATTTATTATTGTAACTTTGCTAAATAATGACAGTGTTAAAAACAAGTTAATTCACCTGACTACCCCGGTTGACCCGCACTTGCTCACGAAGCTAGCTTCGATTTTCAATGCCAGCTTCACTGGGATTTCTGAGGAGCGCATTACTTCGTCCCTCATCGCAGCGACGGAGCGGGCAGTCGGTGACACGGTGGGAATAGTGGCTGTAATAGCAGGCTTTACAATAGAGCTTCTATGTGAGGCCAAGGCTACCGCCGCTGAAGTGACAGGGACTATGAACCTACTAAATCATCCTGAGTACAGGGATATAGACAAGGCGCAGCGCCTTATAAGCTATCTGTCAGATAATACTGAATTGGCGCGGCTTCCTAGCCCAGAGTCCTCAGGCGAAATCAAAATAACAATCGGCCCGGAGAATCTGGCCAACGAACTGCGTGACTCAAGTGTCATAACCGTGCGTTATGACGTGGGAGATGAAATGCAGGGGATTATAGGGATTGTAGGCCCCACCAGAATGGAATACTCCAAAGTAGCAGCCCGCCTATCATATATTGCGCAAGGTCTGAGCACTTTGCTTGCAAGCGGCGATAAGCTGCAGCTAAACCCCGAAGGAAAGAACAAGTTAGGAGATGATGATATTGGCTAAGACGGACAAAAAAAGTAAAGCCACACACCCAAACGCCCAGCCGGGCGAAACAGTTTCAGATACCCCCGAAGCCCACAGTGATGGCGCAAACCCTGTAGGGGCTGACGGAGCCGCTGCGCAGCCTGACATCGCTGCCGCTGCACAACCTGAAGGCGATGCCGCAGACTCTAAGAAAAAACGCAAAACCGAAGAACCCTTAGAGGAAGTCACCGCCGAACTCGTCGAAGACGCGCCCCC